>JAQULY010000619.1 GCA_028718445.1 Kiritimatiellia bacterium | reverse complement strand
ACTGTCCGTCGTCCAGGCCTTCGACTTCGTCCACGTGCTCCAGCGCGCTGTGGGCGCCGCGCATGTACTTGGCCTTGAGCCGGGACGTGGCCGTCGCGCGATCGTCCAGGGCGGTCGAGAAATCCGCCCAGAGGCTCTGGTTTCCGGAAAAAAGCTCGCCGAGGGATGCGTCGGAAGCTGGTGCCCAACCGGTTGCCGTGAAACGCCAGCAGACGATTGCCTTTCCCTGGAACTGGCCCGGCTGGGGTGCGACCGGAATGGTGAGTGTGCCGCCGGGACGGATCCAGGCGCTCACGCGGTGGTGCAGTTCGCGGGGAAGGAAGTCGCCGCGGAAATCCGGCACACCGAAGGCCAGGCGCATGCGCCCGTCGTGCGCGGCGGCTTCCCGGGCACGACGCGGATTCCAGTAGATGCCTTCATCTTCCGCGCGGCAAACGACCAGCTGCGAACATGCGTACTTTGGGCCGGCGGGAAAGACGAGCCAGTCGCCTTCGGGAATTTCGTCCAGGCCGAATTCCACGTTCAGCATGGGCGTCTGGAAGTGCAGGCGGGTATGGCTGTCGCCCTCGACGTCAACCATCAGGCCCTCCACGCCTTTGTAGCCGAAGACCGGACGCGCGAAGTCGGTGCGAGGCGATGTCCAGTGCGGCTCGGCGAGTTCGAGGAGGACCCGATGTTGCGCCCCCCATATCCCATGATAGAGGATCTGCCGGGGATAGCGCAGGCAGCCGCCGTTTACCTGGAGGCTACCGCTCCAGTCCTCATGCGGCTGGTCCTCGTGCCACTCGGTGTAGCAGAGCCACACGCCCCAGCGGAACACAAGCCGCACAGGCCTACGGGGTGCTTTCGGATCTTTCATTACGCCTCTCTACGGTGTCGTCTTGGCATATATCACAGAGCCATCTTGCGGATCGGCAATTGACATTCGGTCATATGGTCGCATCATTTTGTCAGTCAAGCGCACGGCATTTGAGCACATCTCGATGGCCATGGAATCAGAGACATTGATTCGGCGCGTACACAGTAGACCCGCAAAGGCATAGACCTCGACCTAACTATACCATGTCGGGTATCTATCACAAGAAGGACGGTGAAGGAAGGGACAGGTCGGCCGCGGTTGCTCATGGGAATCGTCGTTGCTCAACGGGCTGCTGGAGTTCTGACTTCTGCTATGATCGGTCTGTTGAGTATCGTTGTGTATCGAAGTGCTACGACGATCGGCGTCAACGACAAGGCGAAAGTCGAATGATGTTCCAGTACAAGGTTGCCCAGTACGATATCAGCCGGGGACGCATCCCCAAGCCGGAAACCGTTGCCCGACGCCTGGCACTGCTCAAGCCTTTTGGCCTGACGCACCTCCAGCTCTACATCGAGTGCGTGGTCGAGACCAGCGTCTTCCCGGCGGTAGGATGCGGCCGCACTCCCGTCACCGCGGACTACCTCCGTCAGTTGGTGCGTCTGGGTGCGGATTACGGCGTGAGGGTCATTCCTCTGTTCCAGGTGCTCGCCCATCAGGATCGTCTGCTGGCCCTGGACGAATTCCAGGAACTGGGCGAACTCCCGCCGCCTCTGAACCGTCGGCGACCGAACAATTTCCTGCCCGGATCGGCGCGCACGCGCGAACGGGTATCGGCATGGCTGGAGGAGTTGATTCCTCTCTTTGACGGTCCGTTCGTACACGTCGGCTGCGACGAGGCATGGTCCGTGGGGGCAGGCCGCAGCCGGGAGCTTGCCGAACAGCGCGGCCTCGCGCCGCTTCTCGCGGAATACCTGGGCGAAATCCGGAAGACGATCGTCCGGCACGGCAAACGCATGATGATGTACGCCGATCCGGCGATCTTCTGGCCGGAAATCCTGCCGCTGTTGCCGTCCGACATTGTCTTGGTCAATTGGCACTACGGAATTCCAGGCGATGCCTACGAGCAGGACAACCGCCATTTCGAAGCGCATCCGCGACTGTTCGCCCAGGGCCACGAAATCTGGTCTTCCGGCAACAACATGGCGGAATACGTCATGACCCCGTTCCACCGATTTGAAAAGAATGTGGACACCTGGTTGGGTTTGGCCCGGCTGCACCCCTCACCGGGGTTTGTGATCGGCGACTGGGGCTCCAACGCCAACATCAACCCGCACCTGCTCAGCATCCTGGGCGATCAGTACGCGCTGATGAGACTGGCGAACGAATCGCTGACACTCGACACCTTTCTGGAAGCGTTCAGTACGCTCGTGCTCGGAGCCGCGGATACCGCCTTTATGGATGCATGGCGGCGCATGGTACTCGCCCAGAACAATCCTGGCTATATAGACCCGCGACTGATTTCGTTCTGCTGCTGTTTCGGCTCCATGTACCTTGACGATCCGGCAACAAGCCCCTTTGGACGCCTGATCGGCTGCTGCCGGAAGGAGGGGTTGACGCAACTTCTAGGCGACATGCGCATCGCGCGGGCACGACTGAGCGACGTGCGAGTGAGGACTTCGGCGCATCCGGATTTCCTCGACGACAGCCGCCACCTGGCGGATCGCCTCATCGCCATGGCGCTGCGCGCCTTGCTGTGGCACGATATTGTCTGGGACACGGGATACCCCGCGCCGCTGCGCCAGCGGGACGATAGGCGTGCAGCCTGGCTCACCGAGTATTTGGAAAGGGCAGACGCAGATATCGAATGGTATGGAGAGGAGTGGCGCCGGGACAACCTCGAGAGCGACCGTGAATCCTGCCTCTTGGCGATGAAACGCGCGCGCGACTCGATCCGTTGCGCGGTGTCCGGTCAGGCGACAGCATGACCGGCTAATCGTGCCACCACCTTCTCGCGTTCACAGGCGCGCGTCTGTCCTGCGGCGACCACAGTCTTGCGCCGCCCATCCGTGACGCCCGACTTCTGACGCTCCTACCCGAACGTGAACTTGGTCTCAGGTTTGTTATCCAGGTTGCGCCACCGCAGGCGCAACAGCGACTTGCATGATTCAGGTTGCCATCGAATCAGCACATGGTTGCGCCCGAGTTCGAGGGGAATGTCGCTGACTGTCACCGTGCCGTGAAGCGTGATCGGCTCGCGCGTGACGCCATTGATCATCACTTCGGCCTTGCCTTCGCCCTCCATATCAAGAAACGTGTAAGCCTCAGGATTGGGTACTCCCAGGTTCGATCTGGCATCCTTGCGTTGAACGGCGGAGTGCACCCGCATGTAC
>JAQULY010000618.1 GCA_028718445.1 Kiritimatiellia bacterium | reverse complement strand
GCTGCCCACCTGGCCCAACAGCCGTCTGGGTGAATTGCTGCCGCACAACTGGGCGAAATCGAACGCCCCTGCACTCAGCACTTGACCTTCGCGTCAGGTGTCAAGATGGGTTTGCTGGACGCATACGAACGATGAGCGCCAACGCCGTGAGAAGCCGCGCAGACTGGGGCTGTCCGGGCAGGCCATCTGCCATCGCAGCCGGCAGACTGCAGACGAGTGCGGTCGCCACCGCCAGTTTGAGCAAAGGTCGTTGCATGAAAGCGTCCTTGGTAAGGGGTCTCGTGACCCTTACTGGCTTTCGGCTGCGTGTTGCACGGGGTCCGCGCAACACGGCAGCGAACCTGGGTATGGGGCCCATCACACTGAACGCCATCGAGGAGTGCGCGCCAAAGGTGGCGGCCGTGACCATGGCGGCCATCGTCCAGCAGGAAAGCGGAGGCAACCCGCTGGCCTTGCACGACAACACCACCGGACGGTCGTACCGGCCCGCAAGTCTGGCCGAGGCGGCGAGGCTGGCACGCACGCTCATCCAGGCGGGGCACTCGGTCGATCTGGGTCTGGCGCAGATCAACAGCAGGAATCTGCCCGCCCTGGGCTTGGATGCCGGTCAGGTCTTCGACCCCTGCAGCAATCTGCACGCGGCGCAAGTCATCCTGCTGGGTGCCTGGTCGCAATCGGGCGGATCGCTGCGCGGCGCCTTGTCGGCTTACAACACCGGAAACACCACCGGAATTGGCGGAGCGCGCTACAGCGCGCGCGTCTACGCGCAGGCCGGCGTCGTTGTCCCAGCCATTCCTGGCGGGCGGTTGGCACGATGGGCGATGAACGACGTTCCCGTTCCACGCCCTGACCTTCCACCGATTCGGCCCCGCATCACGTGGACGCCCCAGGCCAGCCCGCTGGCACCGAGAGCGAAAGGGCTAAAGGCCCAGTGGTGAGACTGCAAGGCCTCCAAATCGACAAAACCAGCGCCGCCGCCACTGTACTTATCGGCTCCGAAAATTCAGAACGCCTGTATGTCAAGCGCTTCTGTTAAACAGCGGGGGCCCAGCCATGAGACAGATGCGCATCGATGTGCGGCCCATGTCCAGGCGGCCGGGCTACCTGCCCCGATCAGCATCAGTGGATGCGCAATGCACGCCCCCGAGTGTTTGGCGATTCGGCGCAGAGTGCGTCTGTCAAGCCAACTCATCTTGGGCCTTCCATCAGGATGGGTGTGCCAGTCTCCCAGGTAGACCCACAGCCCAGACGAACTCTTGAACAGGTCGTCGAGCTGTTCACATTGCCACGCATGGTCCGGCTCGAATCGGGCCCGTTCATGGAAAGCCTTGGGCCCAGCGCCAATCACCGCGTGGACGACCGGCTCATTGTTGTCCGCCACGTAGCCGACTAGGACGCCGCCTGTTTCGAGCGGGTACGCACGATCCGCTTCGCGCTCGAGTTGCGCAAGCAAGTTTCCATGCAGCCATACACTTTCTATGCGGCTGCGCATGCTTGACAACTTTCGTGGCGGTCGAGGGCGTATGTCGACCATTCAGGAGCCATGGGAACTGCGCCGCGATATGTGTCTACAACAGCAACATCCCACGGGAAATCCGGATACGCATCCGCCCCGTCGAGGCACAGCGTTGCAATCGCCAATCGTGCGGCGAGCACAGGAATGGCATCGCTGTCAACGCCCGCACCTACGAACGTTGGCATCGAGCATCCGGCAGCTTGAAGGTCGCCTGTATTCGCCGCAGCAGGGAGCCGTATCGACCGGTCGCCCAGCCTGTGTTGAAAACAATGCCAGCATCCCTTCGTGCGGCCTGGCACGATCCTCCCGGCGATCCCACCGGCGGCGCCGTGCGTGGTCGTCAACCACAGATACGGCTTGCTGAGCTCACTGCAGAGGTCCGCCAAGTAATGGCTGAGGTGAAAATTGGCCGAGGCATCTATGACTAGGTCTGCGCGCGCCAGAAGCGATCGCATGACCTCGTCGTCAGAAGCGGCGGGCGGCACGACTGGCGCCCCGATGCGAAGCACGTGCGGCTTCGCATCCGTCCGAGGGTACTCCTGGTGGAGGTAGGCCGCCAGGGCATGCACCTTGCTCAGCCCGACGTACTGCCAGCCGAGGGCCCATCGAACCGTATTACCCACTTGAAGGTGGTCGTGATCGACAAGATCGATTGTTCGGACCCCCGCCCTTGCCAGCTGGAGTGCGACGGGGGATCCCAGGCTACCGAGACCAACAATCAGCACCGTCTTATCGCGCAGGCTCTGCAAGAAGGGCGCCCGTCGCATGCAAGCGTCCTCTCCACCCCAGTCCGCCCGAACAAAATGGAATTGATAGCCCACCGGGCGTGACTTCTTCACCTCCTGGGTGACCTCGATCACCAAAAAAATCCAATCGTCGCCGGTCTCTCGCCACCGGATCTCGTCCGGGTAGACAAAGCCGGCAACGAGGACAGTTCCCTTTCGTGCAGCGCGGAGTGCCCTGTCAAAACCGGAATTTGATGCGACCAACTGACGGACAAGAGCGTGTGCAAGTTCCGCCATGTCGCGTTCTTCCGGGCGCGACGCCAATCGCATCCAGAAACCACGCACTGATTCGGAGAATCCGACAACTTCCTCCAGTCCGCCAATAACTGTCCTGCCCTGCGCATCCTGGATTGCGCCAACCGCAGCCACGAACGGGTAATGGTTCCATGGCCTTTGTGACGGCCGCGATCGCACAGCCAGTCTGCCCGAGAGTTGGTCCTGTGGGGGCGTGCCGTCTGGAACGATGACACAGCTTTCGGGTCTGTAGGGAAGGTATAGCGACAACGGCTCGCCGACATGATCCTCGTGGGCCGCGACGAACTCTTCGTCGTTGCGAAGCTTTGCGTCGATTGCCAAGATCTGCGGCAACTGTGTGTCGAGAAGCCCGGCAAGCGTGTCCACCCCCGGTTGCCATTCCTCACCATCTCGGGCGAGCAGGCAGAGGTTGCGACCGAATGGATGCTGGTGCCGAGAAACTGGGAGGCTGCCAAGGGTGACCTGCGGCGGAAAGTAGGGGTAGGTCGCCGGGAACTCCGCAATCAGCATGCCGGCATCAGGCTGGCTCGCCTGAACGCGCAGAACCATCCGCCCGGCCGCCAAAGCCGCTTGGTCCCGCTCCCACCGATACCCGCTGTCATCAAGGGCCGCTTGCTCCCGAGCCCAGGCCTTGGGATGCCTTT
>JAQULY010000617.1 GCA_028718445.1 Kiritimatiellia bacterium | reverse complement strand
CCGCTCTTATGACAACCCTTTCGCGGATCACGTGCGCCGTCGATAGGGCTTTCCCGAACGAAGGACTCAGCCTTTGGCACTCGATTGGACCGGCGGCATTCCAGGAAGTCCCGCATCTACATTTCCATGTCCATCCGCGGCATACCGGCGATGGGTTCCTGCGAGTCTATCCCGGGGATCCCGCCACCTCGGATCGGGCAACGCGGGATTCCTATGCGGCGAGGATACGCGAGTGCCTGTGACATACTCCATAGAGTGCGGCCGGGCGAACGCGGTGCGGCTGGGCGAGGTCGCGAATTCTAGCGGGTGCAAGTCCCGCCCCGGTAAGGTCAGGCCGCCGCCGGGTAGCTAATCCTTGGAGGTCTAGGAGTAATCCCAGACTTTAGGCGTGGGACGCAAGCATATAGGCCGTAAGCCAGAAGGTTGAAGGGATTGAGCCCCGAAATCAACAGTTGGGTAGGACGACGCTGTCACGTTGGCGGAAGTCAACACGAAACGGACAAGAACCGTGTCCACGAGGACACATGGCCCGTCCAAAGTAGCGCCCCGGGGTCGGAGACCATGGCATGTATGCACAGAATTCGCGGCAACCCAGGAGATCCCGTGTTTGCTCCCCAGGTGGGGAGAAAGCGCCGGCAACTGTAACAGGAAGGGAGCGCCCATCGGGCACGGGAAGTCGGATTACCTCGTAGTACTGAGGATGGCGGGTAATGCCGCCGGAAGAAAGGAGGTAACATACGGTCACGCGAAATGAGGAAACATGGGCCGCGCGCAGAAGCGGAGAACCTGTGGCCACGAAATTGTTTCGCATCGCTCAGAAGGCCCGCAAGGAGCCGGACACGGTGTTCCATAATTTGTATCACCTGTTGAAACCGGACTTGCTGCGGGAATGCTATCAGGAGTTGCGCAAAAACGCGGCCTGCGGCATTGACGGAGTGACTAAGCAGGAGTACGGAGAGCATCTCGAAGAAAACGTGGCGGACTTGAGCAATCGCTTGCAACGGATGGCGTACATCCCGCAGCCTGTGCGGCGGGCGTACATTCCCAAACCGGGCAGCGACAAACTCCGGCCGCTGGGCATCCCGGCCTTGGAAGATAAAATCGTCCAGGCGGCTCTGTCGCGGATACTGGAGCAAGTGTATGAACCGAAGTTCATCGCTAGCTCGTATGGGTCCCGCAGAGGGCGTAGTCCCCATGACGCGTTGCGCGACCTGAGCGACACGGTGGAAAGCGGGCGCATCGAGTGGATCGTGGAAGCGGACATCAAAGGGTTCTTTGATCACGTGCAACACGACGTCCTCTTGAAGTTCCTGGGCCACCGCATCAGCGATGAGCGCGTACTGCGTCTGGTGTCGCGCTTGCTGAAAGCAGGCGTCATGGAAGAGGGACAATGGCTGGAAACGGACGAAGGCACCCCGCAAGGGGGAAGTCTTTCACCGATGCTGGCCAATATTTATCTCCATTATGCCCTCGACCTATGGGCCACGAAGAAGTTCCGCAAAGGCTGTACGGGCGTCATGCGTCTGATACGCTATGTGGACGATTTCGTGGTGTGCTTTGGAAAACAGGCTGACGCGGAACGGTTCCGTCAGGAACTGGAAACGCGCCTGGCCCCGTTTGGACTGGAAGTCGAACCCACGAAGACCAAGGTGCTGGCATTTGGCCCGGAAGCGTACCGCAAGGCGCGCGAGGCCGGGACCAAGACGGAAACCTTTGATTTTCTTGGATTCACGCACTATTGCGGCCTCAACCGCAACAAGACGGGCTTCCGGATGAAGCGCAAGACGGCCCAAAAGAAATTCCGCGCGAAAGTGGCCGCGCTCAACACGTGGCTGCGGGAAAACCGGATGAAATACAAGACGCGGGTCCTGTGGGAGAAGGTGGCGGCAAAATTACGCGGCCACTATGCCTACTATGGGATTACGGACAACATATTCGGGATCAAGGATTTCGGCAAACAGGCGCAGGAGCTATTGCATAAATGGCTCAATCGCCGCGGGGGCCGGAAACCGATGACCTGGGAGAAGTTCGGCAAGATGGAAAAGCGCTTTCCATTTCCGCGACCCCGTATTAGCGTCCACATGTTCGAGAAGCGCAACCGTGCCGTGCAGGGCTACCTGCCCGGATTCTGAGTGAACGAACGTATGGGGAGCCGTGTGCTTGAATAGAGCCAGCACGGTTCTGAGAGGGGGGTGCCCCGCGAGGGGCACCTCTACTCGCCCGCCAAGCATAGGCGCACTGCAAATCGAAGGTTGTCAGAATCCGCCGGATTTGAGGAAGGCACGTTTTCGTGTATTCAGCGGCGGTGGGCCACTTCTTCCCAGCTTTCGCGAAGACAAGCGCGATGCATAGACTGCCGCCTGACACTGTCGAGATATGGGCAAGTTGGTCCCACAATTGCGTCTCGGCCAACCGCGCGAGCACGGCAAGATGGAACACTGTTGCGCGAACGCCGCCGCCTGAGAGAGCGAGGCCGATCTTCATGTCAACTGAACTCCCCGTAGTCAATGTACCGACTCCCATCCGGCAGGATTCTCATCTGGACACGTCCAGAAGTCTTCGTTGAGACAAATCGCGTCTCTTGACCGTTTATGATGACACGTCCGGGCGGAGTTCGAAAGCGTTGGTCTGTCGGCTCCTTGCCCCACTTGTCACTGATGAGGACCAAGTTCGGGCGGATATCGTTCATCATCTCGGAGGAGTATCCAGACGCCCTTCCGTGGTGCGGTGCAACGAGTGCACGGACATCCGAACGATTTACGATGTCTCTGATCTGAGCCCCGTAGACCGCACGAAATAGGCTCCAACCTACGGGGCTAATGTCACCGGGACAGACGAAAAGCCAGCCAGCGAAAAGGTAGAAGCAGACTACGGATGAATCGTTTATGTCTTGCGCTAGGCCCCAGTTCAAATATGCAGTCCACACTTCGATCCCGCCATTTATGTCGGGACTGCAAGGATCTGCAGGAACGGGATTGACATACTCGGAATGCAGACCCCAGAAAAGCTTCTGATAATCGCTTTGGCCGTACCGGTGCATTTCGTCGTCGGGAAGAGTTCGATTCCGGCAAAACGTTGTTGGTTTGCCAAGGTAATAAAGCATTTCCGGCAGTCCGTTGATGTGGTCGGCATCGGGGTGGCTGATAATGAGATAGTGCAATTGCCGCTCGCCGTAGTGGCTGTTGACACGCTGCGCGGGTGAAAAAT
>JAQULY010000616.1 GCA_028718445.1 Kiritimatiellia bacterium | reverse complement strand
CAACGCGGATCAGGTAGTTGTCGTGATAGGCCACCGGGTAGTCCCAAACGCGCGTGTCGCCACGCTTGAACGCGAGGCACGTGATGCTTGGCTCGAGCCGGGGGATGGCACGAATATCGCCGCGGGGTAGCACCGGCGCGAGGCGCAGCTTCAGAAGCCTCTGCACATGGTAGAGTCCGCACGCAGCCCCCCACTCGGAGACGCCGGTGATCGTGATGGCCTCTGCCCCCACCTCGATCACGTGGTCGCGTTTGGATTGGCCGGCCACGCGGCCCTTTTCCGGATCGATGGCCACGCGTATCGTCTGGCGGCCTGAACCCGTGCGGGACAGGGCCACGCCGAACACGTCCCGCAGGCATCGCCGCAGATCGGCGGCCGCGACGGAAACCATTCTGGAGCCACCCCCGACACCGACCATTGACCACTCACCGGTAATGACCGTTTCCGCTGCGTTCGGCTTGGATCGAGTGACCGATACCGGCTCGTGCCCGGCCTCCGTCAATCGGCGATAAATGCTCTGCACGCGCCCATCTCCATAGGGATCGAGCGGCCGCGCTAAGTGTCGGATCGTCTTCCTCAAGCCGTCATTCCTTTCGCAATCTCACAGCCACTCGATGCTCGCACGACCATCGTGGCGGGCATGCGGGCGACCTCCAGCTTTCGGGACACTCCGTTCTCGATCTCCCCGAGCAATCGGCGCATCGCCGTGCGCCCCAGTTCCTCCAAGTCCACCCGGACCGACGTCAAGGGAACGCGGTACAGGCTCACGTTCTCCAGGCAATCGCTGAACCCGGTCAGCGCCACGTCTTCCGGCACGCGCAGTCCCATCGATTCCAAGGTTTCAAAGGCGATTACCGCCAGATAGTCGGTCGCCGCAACCAACGCCGTCGGTCGCGGACAACGGCTCAACGCGGCCACGACCGCGGCCGCCACGCTATCGGCGTCCATGCACGGGGGCGTGTCGGTCACCTCCAGACCATGCCCGGCCAGGGCGCGCAGGAAGCCGCGGTGCCGATCCCGCATGTGCGCAATCCTGGTATCTGTTGCGCCGACATACGCCAGGCGACGATGCCCTAGAGCTACCAAGTGCCCGGTCACGGCGCGCATGCCCTCTTCGTCCGCGCCCACCACGGCGGGACAGGGCACGTTCCGCATGTACGAATTCACAAAGACCAGCGGGATGCCTTGCGAGATCAGGTGTCGGTAGTTGGCTTGATGCTCGGCATCGACACGCGGCGACAGGATCAGTCCGTCCACGCGGCGCTCCAGCAGCGCCTCGATCTCGCCCGTTTCGTCCTCCTCCCGCCGGACGCGACTGATCATCAGATGGTAGCCGTGTCTGCGCGCTTCCTCCTCGATGCCGTTCGCAATGCGCGGAAAGTACAGCCCCGACACGCTGTGGAGAACCGCGGCCACGGTCTGGGTGCGCCCCGTGAACAAGCTACGCACCACGCGATTGGGCCGGTAATTCAGTTCGCGGGCCGCGCGCAACACCCGATCGCGTGTGTCCGGTGATATCCGCTTCCGCTTCCAACGGCCGTTTAGCACATCGGAGACCGTCGCATGGGACACGCCGGCCGCCTCGCCGACTCGGATCATGGAAACTGGCTTCATGTGCCTTCAGTTGTAGGCTAAGCATTTACCGCTGTCAAGCACCTAAAGCGAACAGCACCTAAAGTGAACAGACAAGATCAAAGGCATCCTCCGCCGAACTCGCTTGCTCGACGATTCGCGCTACGAAAACGACGCTGAACACGCCTGGCGCCTGGCTGTTATGGCCATGACGTTGGCGTTGATTGCCTGCGCGTTCTTCGCATGGGCCGCGCTCCTGCTTCGGGCGGAACTGGCGGTCGTCGGGACTCCGCAGAACGAGAAGCTGAAGTTCTTTGCCGGCTTTCTGGCAATACTCTGCCTGGCTTTGCCGATGCTGCTTGCGGACGTGCTGGACGTTAGCACGCTCCGGTCGTTATCATACCTCGGCATATGGACCGAGACCCGACGGAAGCGGACGGGCTGTCCGAGACGCTGTGCCTGTGGGATGGGCAGATGACGGACACGTATCTGTCCAAGGTGCTGGGGGAAGTGCCGGCCGGGGTGCGGGTCTTCTTTGTGACCGACACCTGCAATTCGGGCACCAACTACCGGCGGCGGTCACATTGGCGTGGTACAGGTACATGAGGTGGTGACTGTAGATCTTCAGGCTACCGCCTGAATGTCTGGGGTTCTGGTTGGAGCGACCAACTGCGCACCATTTTCCGTGTACAAACCGTGTACTGCTGGCACGGAGCAGCACCGGATTTCATGGTGTTGCAGAACTACCGGCAGAAAGGGTGCCGCCGCGATAATATGCAATATTGCCAAAGAAAAAGGGCCTGAAATTGCTTTCAGACCCTTTTCAAATTGGTAGCGGGGGTAGGATTTGAACCTACGACCTTCAGGTTATGAGCCTGACGAGCTGCCGGACTGCTCCACCCCGCAACGGTAAAATTGTCGCGCCGGAGGCTGCCCTCCGCGTGTTTGTTAGTATCGCACCGCGCCCGGCGCCGTGTCAACACTCACAACACGAGAATGGCGTGCCTGGCAGGAGTTGAACCTGCAACCCTCAGATCCGTAGTCTGATGCTCTATCCAATTGAGCTACAGGCACGTCAAGAAATCACTAATATATCCAATCGCTTGCTGTCGCGCAAGAGGGCTGACCGCCTTTTTTCCGTGGGGTGAATTGGGTCTTCATTGTCTCTCCGGCGAACGTGCGGGTCAGGCGTGAGCTATTTCGAGTCGTCTGCACCCGGCTTGTTCGGCGTCTCCATGCTGCTATTCCGGAATCTGAAGCTGTAGAGATCGGCGTCCTTCATCGCGAATCGCAGACGGATCGGCTTTCCGGCGAGGCAAGCGACGTCCGCGCTCCCTTTCCAGGAGACGATGCGCCCGATTTCGTCGCCGATGATCTCGGTGCCGTCGTCGTGCGCGTAGCCGGGGATGGGCGTGCCGTCGGCGTCTTGTATTTCGACTCGGACAAATCCCGGTGCGCCTGTGCGATAGTTGATCTCCAGCCGATTGCCCGTGAATATGAACGGCTTCGTGATCATTTCGCCGCCGGCCCAGGGGGCGCTGACCGAGGCAAAACCGTCGGTGCGAAGCAGCAACCGCTCGATGTACCAGGAGTCCTGCATGTAGTGGCGCGCGACAAACATCTGAATGCAGATCGGAAG
>JAQULY010000615.1 GCA_028718445.1 Kiritimatiellia bacterium | reverse complement strand
GTCATACCACCCCGTTCTGGTGTAGTTCGGCGATGGCGGTGGCATCCAGGCCAAGTACGGTCTTGAGGATTGCGTCTGTGTGTTCGCCAAGGAGCGGGGGCGGCAGGCGCATCTGCGCCGGCGTCGCGGAGAGGTTGAGGGGCGTGCCGGCCAGCCGCACGGTCCCTATCGTTGGGTGCGGCATCTGGACGAGCATCCCTCGCGCATCTACTTGCGGGTCCGCGAAGACCTTGTCGATCGCGTTAATCGGTCCCGCCGGCACATCGGCCTCGGCGCACAGTTGCAGCCACTCGGCAACCGTCTTGCGGCGAAGCAAATCCTGGAGCAATGGGACTAACACATCTCGATGTGCGACTCGTCAGGATTGGCCGCAAAGCGCGGGTCCTGTGCCCAGGTGGCGACCCCGGCCGCTTCGCAGAACTGCCGCCACTGCGCATCGTTGCCGATGGCCAGGATCAGGTAATCATCGGCCGCCTGAAAGGTCTGATACGGTACGATGCTCTTGTGCGCGTTGCCCCAACGCCCGGGTATCTCGCCAGAACAGAGGTAGTTGCTGGCAATGTTTGCCAGCACCGCGACCTGCGAATCGTAAAGCGCGATGTCAAGATGCTGTCCAACGCCTGTTCGCTCCCGGGCAAAGAGAGCTGAAAGGACAGCGCTGCACGCGAACAGGCCGGCGGCCACGTCCGCGATGGCCACACCAACCTTCATGGGCGGGCCGTCGGGCTCGCCGGTGATCGACATCAGGCCACTGCGACCCTGGATCAGAAAGTCGTAGCTTCCTAACTCGCGGTCGGGACCGGTATGCCCGAAACCGCTGATAGAGCAGTACACGAGGCGCGGGTTGATAGCCTTCAGATCGCCGTAGCCCAAACCGAGTTTGTCCAGAACGCCGACACGAAAGTTCTCGATGAAGACATCGCTGCCTCGCGCAAGTTCACGGGCAAGGGCGAGGCCGCGTTCGTGTTTGAGGTTGAGTGTGAGGCTCTGTTTGTTGCGGTTGCAGCACAGGTAATAGGCCGACTCCCCGTCATAAAACGGCGGTCCCCAGTGACGTGATTCATCGCCAACGCCTGGGCGTTCGATCTTGATGACCTCCGCGCCTAGGTCGCCCAGCATCATCCCGCAGTAGGGTCCAGCCAGATGTCGCGACAAGTCCAGGACCCGCACACCGTCCAGCGCGCCGGCCACTACGCGTCCTCCTCAAATGGATACGGGGGGAGCGGCCGCGAGAGCGGCTTGTCGGTGCGGTAGCCCAGCGCATACTCCGCCTGAATCAACTGGTGGATCTCCTGCGTGCCTTCATAAATCAGGGCTCCGCGGGCGTTGCGGAAGTAGCGCTCAACCGGGAACTCGTCGCTGTAGCCATACGCCCCATGGATTTGCACGGCGTCATCGGCGGCCCGGAAGGCGTTGTCGCAATTGATCCACTTGGCCAGGCTGACCTCGCGTGTGCAGCGCATTCCCTGATTCTTCAGCCAGCCGACCTGATGGTACAACAGCCGTCCAATGTCACGGCCGGCAACCATGCGGGCGATCTTTTGCTGAACGAGTTGGTGTTTCCCGATAGGTTGTCCGAAGCTCTGCCGCTGCTCGGCGTACGAGAGGCTGGCATCAAGACAGGCCTCTATTAGACCGACCGCGCCGGCGGCGACCGCGTAGCGGCCGTTGTCCAGCGCGCTCAGGGCGATCTTGAGCCCTTCGCCTTCGTCGCCGATGCGGTTGTCAGCGGGCACGCGCACGTCCTGCAACGCGATGCTGCCGGTGTTGCCGATACGCCCTCCCAACTTATGGTGGATGCTGGAACTGCTCACGCCGTCAAAGCCGCGCTCGACGATGAACGCCGAGACGCCGCGCGCGCCGGCTGAACGGTCGGTGCAGGCAAAGATCAGGAAATGGTCGGCGACATCGGCCAGGCTGATCCAGGTTTTCTCGCCGTTGAGGATATAGCGCTCGCCGTCGCGCCTCGCGGTCGCGCGGATGCCCGCGACATCGCTTCCGGCGTCCGGTTCGGTCAGGGCAAAGGCCGCCAGCTTTTCGCCGCGCGCCTGCGGGACGAGGTACTGTTGTTTCTGCTCTTCGCTTCCCCACTGCAGCAAGGCCAGCGAGTTGAGGGCAAGATGCACCGCGATCAGGACCCGAAACGCGGTATCGGCGCGCTCCAGCTCTTCGCAGATGATCCCGAGGCTTACGTAATCCAGGCCCAACCCGCCATAGCGACGGGGAATGCACAGACCCAGCAGGCCTTGGGCCGCCATCTTGGGCACGATGTCGGCCGGGATCTGCTCGACTCGCTCCCAGTCGCGCAGCTGCGGCAGGATCTCGCGGCGGCAGAATTCACGTGTAGCGTCGCGGACGGCCTTATGATCTGCGGTCAGGCTGAAGTCCATCATAGGGCGCAGGTACGAAACCCTGCAAAGATGTCACGTCGGTCCGGCAGGAAAAAGTTACGAAACGTGTTGCGAACCAGGCGAGATCGGGTAGCCCACGCCCCGCCCCTTAAGACCTTGCGGTAGCCGAACCAGGGCGCCGAATATTCTCTGTATGGCGAATCGACAATAAATCCGGGAAATGGAAAGAAGGGGGACGCGGTCCACTCCCAGATATTGCCGATCATCTGGCGGCAGCCAAAGGCGCTGTCTCCGGCTGCATACGCTCCCACATCGGCACACTGAAGACGACGCGAATCCAGGTTGGCGTGTTCGGGCGTAGGTGGCTCATCTCCCCAGGGGTACCGCCGCTTGCGCCCGGTGATGCCCCTTCCGTCAGGGGTCGGCTCCGCGCTGGCCGCCATCTCCCACTCTGCTTCGGTGGGAAGCCGTCTGCCCGCCCACTGGCAGTACGCCTCTGCCTCGTACCAGTTCACGTGCAGGATGGGGGCATGCGCTTCAAGCGGAACAAGCCGATCGAAATGCCTGTGCAGCCAGCCGTTCTGTCCACGTTGCCAATAGATCGGCTGTTGCGCGCCCGTCTTGGTGCGCCAGACCCACCCTTGAGAACTCCACAGCTCGCGCCGCAAGTAGCCCCGATCGCTCACGAACTCAGCGAATTCGCTGTTGGTCACAGGCGCCCTGGCGATCCTGAATGGGGCGATGTGTACCGGATGCGCCCATTTCTCATTATCGACCACAAAGGGCAGAGCGGCGGTGGCGCCAAGCTGAAACATCCCTCCCGGTATTTCAACATCTCCGGGCCAGGGACCGCCACCAATCTTGCGCGC
>JAQULY010000614.1 GCA_028718445.1 Kiritimatiellia bacterium | reverse complement strand
ATAGCCCGCAGCGTTTCCCACAGCAAGCCCCGCCACCGCGCGGGGCTTTTTGCTGCCAGGGTAGGGGAGTTTTTGCGCGTGTGCGCTACCTTGGTTCTATGTTATACTTATTGCAAGCTTCGCCAGAGCCAAATAGAATACTGTTTAGCGCCCCGCGCTACTCATCTTCTGGCGAAGCTCCTGAGTAGTAGGGGCGCCTTGTTTAGGAGCTTCGCCAATGAAAAGCCTCTTTGTGGAACAACTAGACCCGCTGTGGTGTAGCTGGCTTGCCGGCTTCCTTGACGGGGAAGGCTACTTCCAGTCTTATATCGCCTCGAATAAGTCAATCCAAGTCCAACTTAACGTAACCCTGAGGGCGGACGATCTGCCGGTACTTACAAAAATCCAGAGTGTACTGGCCTGCGGTAATATTTACGTATTCAGCCGCGACCATGAGAGAGAGAAGTACGGCCGCAACGCGAATTCACAGGCCAGATGGCGGGTTGGGAAGAGAAAGGACATTGTTGGCGTGATAATCCCCATACTTGACCGCTACCCGCTGAAATCCAAAAAGCACTCTGATTATCTTATCTGGCGCGAGATTGTGCTTGGCCTTTATCGTGGAGTGCAACATACCGAGCAGGGCTATATGCACCTCCTGTCGCTTTGTGACGAACTGGTAGCTGGAAGGAAGTATCGTGAGCCTGAGCAGATGGACGAGCGGATTATAGTCTTGCCGAGCTACGCGGATGATAGCAACCGGTAAGGGATGGTCATATCACCATCCCTCCCACCGGCTGTCGAAGGGGGCAGGGAGGATCGTCATAAACCCCCCTTCGGATGCGCAAACACCTAGCGGCTGCCCGTAGTATTACCGTTGATAATAAGCCCCTCCCTTATTATCAGTTCAGATATACCCGCTGCAGATACCGCGCCGCGCTTGCCAGCTCATTCGTTCCCCAGCGCGATCCGTCTTCGTCCAGTACCACCACGACCGCCGCGCCCTCGTTCGGTAGCGGGAAGCCCTGCGCCTCGGCGTACTCGTCAAAAACCTTGTAACTGCCGCATTGGGCCGCAATGCCCGTCTGCCCGCCGTTGTTGAACTGCCGGACGAGCGCTGATACATGCGTGTGCGCTGCCACGCCAATATCGAAGTGCCGGCCCTTGTCGAATAGGGCGGCGCGCTCAATCGCGTGCGTCGGATTGTAGATGCTGCTCCCCTTCCATTTATGCCGGATGCGAAAGACGTGCTCCGCGCCGCCAACCTGCACCGTTAGCGGCAGCTCGTAGCGGTGATAAAGGACACCTGCCGTCAGCCGCGCGTGCGTATCGCGCAGGTGGTCCACGTGCGTCAGGCCATACGTCCACAGGTCATGATTGCCGCTGACTGAGGCGATCAGCTTCGGAGCCAGCCGCCGCAGAACGTGACGGGCCAGCGCCCACTGCTCGTCAATCGTGAACTCCTCGCCCATCATCAGGCGCATCAGCTTGCCGATGATCCAGTTGTCCAGAATATCACCGACCAACATAACGTACATGCCCGGCGTCTGGACAATCGTCTCTATGTCCGCGTCAAGCCGTTCGTAGTCCACGCCCGCGCTGCCCAGGTGCAAGTCAGCCATGAGCGCGATGCCGACCGGCCCGTGATCGAACTCGACGCATTGCGCCTGCCGCCGCTGCTCCCGCGCCCGACGCTGCTGTGACGCGGCGATGGCTGCCGCCCATATCGCGTCTTCGTCTAGCTCCTCCTCATCCGCCGTCACTCCATCGGCGCGGGCGACGGGCGGGCGTGCTCGTTCGTCCAATTCCCCGCGCCGCTTGCGCTCCTCGTGATTGTACCGCCGCAGCGTTGCCGCCGGCACATCGGGGAACGCCTCGTACACTGCCGCCCACGGTGTTCCTGCTGCTTTCAGTTCGTACACAGCCTCGGCGTACTGCTCCCGCTGGGTCTTTGCCATGCTGTCGTCCCGCCTCCTGCTCCTGAGAAAAAGCCCCGGCGACGGGGCTAGTTGTCCGAGAATGTCACCTGTAGCGCCTTGACTTCCACCTGGCGCAAACGCCGCTCGTGGTCGTCCAGCAGCCGCGATACCGTTTCCTGATACCGCCCGATGATACGCGCCTGCGTTGCGATGGTGGCTTCCAGCCACGCGATACGCGCGTCCTTCGCCGCCAGCGCAGCCGCCACCGCCGTCGCCTCGTCGTCAGTCATCGTCACGCTCCTCGTCCATGAGATAGGCGGCGAACACGTGCCCCGGCCCGAGCAGCGCCGTCAGCAGCGCCTCGTCTTCGTCAATGACCTCGACGATGCTCACGTAGTTCGGCGCATCCGGCGACAGGCAGAGTAGGCCAGACTTCAGGTTCGCCAGCGACAGGCTGAGCGCCTGGATGCGCGCAAAGTCGGGGTGTGAAGCCGTCAGGCGTCTCATGCCTTGCGCGCCAGGATGAACGTCAACGGATTGGTGTAGTCGCGCTCTATCCGGCTCCACGTCATGCCGGGCCAGTCCAGCGGATACGTCGCCAGCCGCTCGGTCAGGCTCACATCAAAGTGCAAGTGGTTCGGCAGGCCAAACTCCGCGCCGCCAACCGTGCCTATCTGCTGCCCCTTTGTTACCGTCTGCCCCTCCGTCACCAGCATAGAGCCCATGTGCGCATACCTTGTGTACACACCGCCGTCGTGCCGGATGACGACGAGCCGCCCCCACGTTGACGGCGCGGGCACGCGCCGGGCATACGTCACCACGCCCGCCGCCGCTGCGTAGACCGGCGCGTCCTTGTCCGCGTCCCAGTGCGGCGAGTTCAGGTTCAGGTCCGCGCCGGTATGGTAGGCTGTCCCGCCGCTCAGCTCGTACAGGTTGCCGTAAGGGTTGGCGTCTATCCAGTCGCCGGGCCAGTCGTTCGTTGCCGCCGCCCGTTCTGCCGGCGTGCCGATGGGGAAGTCCCAGCCGCCGTCGCCGGGGAAGTCCCACTGCTCGACAATACGCACACCCCGCGCCGTGAGCCAGTCCGCAATGCCGGGCCAGTCGCCCCACACTTTTACCTTGCTACCCGGCAGGCCGGGCGCGACCAGGCGCGCCGCATCGTCGGCACTGAACAAGATCGTCTGTCGCTGCGGATACACCCGCTCGGCGACGTGCTGCAGTTGCGCCAGCGTCGCCGTCTGCTGTAGCAGGTTGACGGTCACGACGTAAGGCACGGCGGGCGGCTCCGGCTCTGGCGGTGGTGGAGGAGGAGGTGGCGCGAC
>JAQULY010000613.1 GCA_028718445.1 Kiritimatiellia bacterium | reverse complement strand
AACGGTCTTGCGCGCTTTGCGGGGGGGTTCCGCGGGGTTCTTGGGAGGCGTCTTGGCGGGCGGCTCCGCGGTGACGTGGCGTAGTTCACGGATCTCGTCGCGCAGGGCGGCGGCGCGCTCGAACTCCAGCGCCTCCGCCGCCTCCGTCATTTCGCGCTCAAGGTCTGCGATCGCCGTGGTCACGTCGTATTCGGCCTCTGTTTCCGCCACGGCGCGCGCCGCGATCTGGCGCGCCGTGGCCTCGCTACGCAACTCCTCGTTGATGGCGCGCTGAATGCCGGTGGGCGAAATACCGTGTTCGCGGTTGAAGTCCATCTGCCTGTCGCGGCGCAACCGCGTGGTCTCGATCATGCGGCGCATCGAGTCCGTGACGTTGTCGGCATATAGGATCACGCGGCCGCGCAAGTGACGCGCGGCGCGGCCCGCGGTCTGGATCAGCGAAGTGTCCGAGCGCAGGAAGCCCTCCTTGTCGGCGTCCAGTACCGCCACCAGCGCCACCTCGGGCAAGTCGAGCCCCTCGCGCAGCAGGTTGATGCCCACCAGACAATCGAAATCGCCGCGTCGCAGGCGTCCCAGCACGGCCACGCGTTCGATGGCATCAATGTCCGAGTGCAGGTACTCCACCCGCAGACCGGCCTCGCTCAGGTAGCGCGTCAGGTCCTCGGCGGTGCGCTTGGTAAGGGTGGTGACCAGCGTGCGGTCGCCCTGTTCGGCGGTGCGGCGGACTTCCTCCATCAGGTCGTCTATCTGGCGGTCCAGCGGCCGCACCTCGACCGGCGGATCGAGCAGGCCGGTGGGGCGGATGAGCTGTTGCGCCAGGCGCTGGCTGGTTTCGCGCTCGTAGGCGCCCGGCGTGGCGCTGGCGAAGACGATCGGTCCAACCTTGTTGAGGAATTCGTGGAACTCCAGCGGGCGGTTGTCGCAGGCCGAGGGCAGGCGGAAGCCGTGCTCCACCAATGTGCGCTTGCGCGCCTGGTCGCCATTGTACATGCCCCGCAATTGCGGCAACGTCACGTGCGATTCGTCTACAATTGTCAGGAAATTGCCTGGATAGTAGTCCAGCAGGCATGCGGGTGGTTCGCCCGCGGCGCGCCCGCTCAGATGCCGCGAGTAGTTCTCGATGCCGCTGCAGTAGCCCAGTTCGCGCAGCATCTCGAGGTCAAACTGCGTGCGTTGCGTCAGGCGCTGGGCCTCCAGAAGTTTGCCGCGCGACTGGAACCAGGCGACGCGCTCGTCGAGTTCGGCGCGGATGGCGTCGAGGGCGGCGGTCACCTTCTCGCGCGGCATCACGAAATGCTTGGCGGGCGAGATCAGCGCGCGCGCGAGCGCTTCGCCGGACTTGGCGGTCAGCGGATCGAGCATGTGCAGGGCGGTGACTTCGTCCCCGAAGAACTCGACGCGCACCCCGTCCTGGCGGTAGGAGGGGAAGATATCCACGATGTCGCCGCGCACGCGGAAGGTGCCGGGTTCCGGCTGGTAGTCGTTGCGCTGGTACTGGATGTTCACCAGTTGTTCCAGCAGGGCGTCGCGCGCCAGAGTGGCGCCAACGCCCACATCCACGAGCATGTTGCGATAATCCTCCGGCGAGCCGAGTCCGTAAATGCAGGAGACACTCGCGACGATCACAACGTCCTCGCGTCCCAGCAGCGCGTTGGTGGCGCCCAGGCGATAGCGCTCGATCTCCTCGTTGATCGAGGAGTCCTTCTCGATGAAGGTGTCGGTCTGGGGAATGTAGGCTTCGGGTTGGTAGTAATCGTAGTAGCTGACGAAGTACTCAACCGCGTTGTGCGGAAAGAACCCCTTCAGTTCCGCGAAGAGCTGCGCGGCGAGGGTCTTGTTATGGGAGACGATCAGAGCGGGGCGGCCAAAGGCGGCGATCACGTTGGCCATCGTGAAGGTCTTGCCCGAACCGGTAACACCCTCGAGGGTCAGACGGCGTTCGCCGGCGCGCAGTCCCTCAACCAGTGCGGCGATCGCCTGCGTCTGGTCGCCGGCCGGTTGGAACGGCGCGACCAGCTCGAAGGCGCGTTTCACGCGGCGCCGCCCGTGGTGACTTCGCCGGGCAGCTCGAAATCGCAGATCATCGGCAGATGGTCCGACAGCGTGACGCGCGGCACGGTGCAGCGCTTGATGGCGATGCTGGGGCTGCAACAGATGAAATCGAGTTCGCGCCGCGGCCGCCAGCTCGGATAGGTCGGGCGGCATTCGCGGTTGGCGCTGACGAGGCCGCAGGCCGAGAGAAACAGCCGCAGTTCGCGCTCTCCCATGAAGGCGTTGAAATCGCCCGCCACAATGCAGGGCTTGCTGGCCGCGCGGACCAGGTCATGCAGGTCCGCCAGTTGAAGCTGGCGGACGCGGTAGCGCAGTGAAAGGTGCACCAGGAACAGGTTGACCTTCTCCAGTTCCAGTTCGATCACCAGGCGCTTGAAGCCGCTCTCGAAGAAGTGGAAGGTTTCGCGCTGGATGACGTCGCGCGTCAGAAAGGCGTTGGCCTGCTTGTTGAAAACCGGCAGGCGCCGCACCATGCCGTTCTGCTTGTATTTGACGTCGAAGCTGTGATAGTGCCCGATGGCATCAGCCAGTTGCGCCGCCTGGTTCTGGTAGCTGCAACGGTAGGATCCGCTGTCCATCTCGACCAACCCGACGACATCCGGCTGGGCTTCGCGGATAAAGTGGGTAATCTCGTTGAAGTGTCCCTCGGTGTGGCGCATGAAATCCATCCATGCCCAGCGCGGACGCCTTCCGGTCGCGTAGCGTATATTGTAAAGCAAAAAGCGCATGTCTTTGCCGGCGCGGAAGGAGTGGAACCGTCTTCATCCAGGCTGTTTGGCGCACGGGTGCCGCTCGGACCGGCAGCCTGTTCCTTCCTGACCCAACTGATAAAGATTATTATGCACCCGGCGGGAGTGTAATGCAATGGCCGAATCACAACATCAGTGAGACAAGGGCGCGAGTGTGGTGCATGTGAAGGTGAGCGAACCAGACCTGTGGCTGGCGCCGCGAGAGTAATCTCCAGGCTATACCTATACTCAAGGGTGTCGACGCTGCCCGTCAGTGTCCCGGCGGCGGCTCCTGAACCGGCCGAAGCATCCGGGTCCCGCCGCCGGGGGCAAGCGCGGCGCGGATCGGGGTTACCGGAAAACGGCGCGTCAGCATGGGTCGGATGCAAGGAAGCGGGGGCGGCGCCAACCTCGCGGTTGCGCCGCCCCCGGGGACGCCGCAGCCGGCCC
>JAQULY010000612.1 GCA_028718445.1 Kiritimatiellia bacterium | reverse complement strand
GACCTCGCGCTTGAGCCACTCGATGTCCTCCTCCTTGTCGATGTCCAGGACATTGTTCCGAAGGAAATCCTCGACGTCGTTGAAGACGATCTTGCCGGGGAAGTATTCGCGGGCAAATTCCGCCTGTTCGATCTCGGCCATCAGCTTGTCGCGACTGTCGTCGGTGACGCGGAACTTGCAGTTCTGCTCGTAGGCGAAGACGCGCGACATGTCAATGTAGTGGTCCACGCCGTGCATGGGCCAGCGCATGACGAAGCACGACTGGCAGGCGGGGCTCTGGCGCAGGAAGTTGCCGAGGTTTTCGGGAGTGATGCCGGTGGTGAGGAAATCGTGCAGGCGGCGCGAGAAGCGCTCGTAGGCCTCGGGCGCGATGGTGGCGCGGCCGTAAATGGTGTGAATGCAACCGCTCTCGTGGGCCACCAGGGTGACGCGCTCGTTTTCGAGCGCGCGACGGGCCTGGCCGGAGAGTGCGCTGCCGTTGAACCACATCGCCTTGGTTACGAGGCGGCGGTTGTTGATGAGAATGCCGTCTTCGATGTCCACGAAATTCTGCGAGTGCAGCGGCGTGGCCATCATGAAGATGTCCTTAAGCGGAATGCGCGCGACGGCGAAGAGCGCGGCCGCGTAGAGCGCGGCCAGCGAGACGCACTCGCCGGCGCCGGTGGTGAAGCCGGGGCGGAAGCGGAAGGCGTCCATCGCCTCAACCGTCTCGGTCTTCCAGTAGGGGATGACGTCCTCCGTGTACTTGTTCAGGCCGAAGTGGGTGCGTATGTCTATGTCGAAGTAGTATTTGTCGCCCTCGTAACCGAAGAGCGCGTTGGACTGGGCTAGGGTATCGGCGTCAATGAAATCGGCAAAGCGGGCCAGTTCGCGCGCCTTGGTCGTCATGCCCCAGGTGTCGAGGTCGAGGTTGAAGACATAGTGATCCATGATGTATTGCTTGAGCCGCTGGATGCGTCGATAGGGCTTGAGACGCGCCACGTGGTCGAACCAGGGAGCGTCCAGCCAGCTCCAGATGCGCGGTGACATCAGGTTGGCCAGCGTGAGGCTGTAGATCAGCTCCGGGAAGATGAAGACCTCCATATCGGAGAGCGTCACCGCCGAGGAGCGTTGTTCGAGCAAACGGTGTTCCTGCGCTGCTTTCATGCGTGGTTGTGAGCCTACTTCCTGGACGGCGCGGAGTCAAACCGGCGCAAGCAGCATTGTAGTGCCCGCGGTGGGTGTTTGACCGCAGCCGGCAGGGCGACTAGAATTCGCTCAAGTATGCGGGGCCATCAATGACTGTAACGGCGAATCGAACAGACGCCTTTGACCGCGCCCTGTTCCAAGGAGAAAACATCATGGATATTGAAACGCTATCACGGTTCTTTATGTGGTGCACAGTCCTGAACTTCGGGTTGTTGTTGCTCTCGTACCTGTATGTGGCGTTCGCCGGCGATTCTGTCTACAAGACGCACAGCAAGCGGTTTCCCATGCAGCGGGAAACATTCAACGCGGTGCTCTATTCGTGTTTTGGCATATACAAGATTGCCTGGCTGGTTTTCTGTGCAGTACCGTGGCTGGTACTGGAGATCATCGGATAGGTTGAATATGATTGTCAGAACCATGCTGGAAGCGGACGTACCGGCTGTTGCCACGATTACGTCGGACTGTTACCGTGCCCTGGCGCGACGCGAGCAATACACGACGGATGAGCTGTCCGCGCTGCTTGCGGAATGCGCGAGCGAGGAAGCCGTCCGCCGTCGCTACCGTGGCTTTGCTGCTTTCGTCGCGGAGCAGGATGACGCAGTTGTTGGCGTTGTCGCCATCGAGAGAAATGAGGTTGCCCAGTTGTTTGTCTCGCCCGTGTTCCAAGGACGGGGAACCGGGCGTCGACTGCTTGCCGCCGCGGAGGCGGCTATAATGAATTCCGGGTGTCGTACATCGCGTGTCTGGAGTGCGAGCGCTCCAGGCTTTTACGAAAAGGTCGGGTACGGCGTCACTGAGAAGCGAGTCTGCGCAGGCGGGCCCTTGAAAGGACGCCCGTTGGTCGTTCTCGACAAGATTCTGACACGGGACTGATTGTCCACCCTTTGCGCCCTCGCCGTGTAGTGACCGCCGGCAACTATTGACCAACACGCGTTATTGCGTCATCATCACGCCCCCATGGAACGAAACAACCGCTGGCCCTGGAAGATTCGGGCGGTGCAACTGGACTTGGCGCGGCAGATGGAGACGGTGGATTTTGTGCTGCGTTACACCGACGCCATCGCCCAGGCCGGTTTCAATACGCTGGTACTTTATCTCGAGGGGCGCATTCGTACGCCCGGCTTCCCCTACCGGCCGGCCGCTGAATCCTACACACCCGCGCAGATGACAAAGGTGGTGGAGCACGCCGCCACACGCGGGATCGAGGTCGTTCCGGCGGTCTCCGTGCTGGGCCATGCCGAGCAGTTCGTGACCTGCCCCGAGATGCGAGAATACAGCGAGGAGCGCGATGGCCGGACGCGTTTCGGCAACCCGGACGCGGTCCATACTTTCTGCCTCTCGCAAACGGCGACGCGCGCGTTTCTGGAAGGCTACCTGGCGGAAATCGCGGCGATCTTCCCGGCCCGGCATTTGCATCTGGGCTGCGACGAAGCTTGGAACTACGGCTTCTGCCGGGTGTGTGAGGCGCGCCGCCGGGAGATCGGGTTCGGCGGGCTGTTCACCGAGTTTATCACATGGGCGGCAGGCGTGAGCCGGCGCCTCGGCAAGCGTATGTGGATGTGGGACGATCTCTACGAGTTCTTCCCCGAGGAGTTGGACCGCGCGCCGCGCGACGTGGTCATGTGTCACTGGAACTACGACGGCTGCATTCACCCCGAGGGATCGCAGGCACATTTCCGGAATCGCTACCGGCGCGATTGGCTGGGCGACTACGCGCGCCTGGGACTGGACGCGCTGGTGTGTCCATGGAGCGGCGAGAGCAACGTGCGCAGTCTCACCGAGTATGCCCGACGGTACCCGGTCCTCGGCGGGTTGGCCACGCAGTGGGAGATGTCCAATGTCTTCCACGGGACGAGTTACCCCAGCATCATGGGAATCGGCAAGCTCTGGAACAGCCCTGCCTATGAGCCCTACGCCGGCCATTTCCAAGCCGGGCTGAAGGCGGCGCTGCCGGAAGCGGACGAAGATCAGCTTGACGCCGTGCGCCTGCTGACGATGGCCGGCGGCTACGGCGCCACGAGTTCGGCGTCGGACTATCTCGAAGG
>JAQULY010000611.1 GCA_028718445.1 Kiritimatiellia bacterium | reverse complement strand
CAGCATGGGTCGGATGCAAGGAAGCGGGGGCGGCGCCAACCTCGCGGTTGCGCCGCCCCCGGTGACGCCGCAGCCGGCCCATGATCACGCGCCGGCTTTCCGGCCCGATCCGCGCCGCTTCCGTGCTTCATGCCCATGTCCTCACGGCACGCTCCACAAATCACTCCTGCTCACATGCGCTCCACTCGCACCCCAATCTCACTGGCCCAATACATGTCGGCGTCCTTGTGTCTTTCCACTGGCGCAAGCGCTGTAGTAGAATCCGGACGTCTCAGGAACGGACGACGAGAACAAGCATGAAATCGAAACGAGGCACATACACGTGGCATTTTCCTCTGCCGCGTACGCACACCGGCATCCTGTTGGGCAACGGCAGGCAGGGTCTGATGGTCTGGGGCGAGACCACCCTCAACATCACCATCGGGCGCGCCGGCTTCTGGGATCATCGTGGCGGCAATCCGATCCTCGGCGAGACCACTTTCCGGGAAGTTCGGGCGCGCCTGGAGGCGGACGACGAGAAAGCCATCCGCGCGTTGTTCGGCAGCCGGGAACGAAAGCCCGGCCTGCCGCCCTCTCCCCGTCAGTACGGCGGCGGCCGCGTAGAACTCGCTTTCGCCGACGGATTTCGACCGGTCACCGGCCTCGTGCGTCTGGATGACGCGACGCTGACGGTGGCGCTCGAGGCTCCTGATGGCCGCACCGCGAATGTCGTGGTGCGGCAGGATGTGCGCGACGAGTTGGCGTGGGTGGAACTGGACGAGGCGGCGCATGGTCCGGTCACGGTAAAACTGGTGGCGGCGTGGGACGTGCTCAAGGAGCAGTTGGCGTCCGTCGGCGTGTCGCCGCCGCGGCGTTGGCAGAGCGCGGACGGGGGCGGTTTCGTTCAAACGCTGCCGGAGGACGCGCCCCTGGCCATCGCGTGGGAGCGGCGTTCGAATGCATTGCTGTTGGCCACCGCGCTGGGGCCTGACGCCGAGGCGCAGGCCCGGCAGTTGTCGACCACGGCCGCGACGGATCGCGCGGTGACGCGCACGCGCCGCTGGTGGAAGGCGTACTGGCGCGACATTCCGCGGGTGGAGTTGCCCGATGCGGATCAACAATTCGCCTACAACTACGGCTGCTACAAGCAGGCCGGCCTGAGCACGCCGGGCGCGCCGGCGGCAACGTTGCAGGGGCCCTGGATGGAGGAGTACCAGATACCGCCCTGGAGCAACGACTACCACTTCAACATCAATGTCCAGCTCGTCTACGGTTCATGCTACGCCACGAACCGGCTGGCGCATCTGGAACCGCTGTGGGCGATGATCCGCGAGTGGCTGCCGACGCTGCGAAAGTATGCCGAGCATTTCTTCCAGGCGCCCGGCGCGCTGATGCTGCCGCACGCGGTGGACGACCGCTGCCAGGTGATCGGCGCCTTCTGGAGCGGCACCATAGATCACGCCTGCACGGCCTGGATGGCGCAGATGGCTTGGCTGCATTACCGGTACAGCATGGACGAGCAAGTGTTGCGCGAACTGGCGTGGCCTCTGCTGAACGGCGCCTTCAACGGCTTCTGGGCCATGCTGGAGGAGGTCGAGGAAGGGGGCGTACGCAGACTGACTCTGCCGGTGAGCGTCAGTCCGGAATTCAGCTCCGGCACCATGCGCGGCACCTGGGGCCGCGATTCGAGCTTCCAGTTGGCCGCGGTTCACATGCTCGCGGACATTCTCCCGCGGGCAGCGCGCGTGCTGAAAGAGCCCGAAGACCCGCGCTGGAGCGACGCGCAACGCCGACTGCCGCCCTACAGCACCGCCCCCGCGATGCCGTGGTACCGCAGTCTGAAAGGCCGCCGGATCGCCCTCTGGCATGACGTTGACCTTCCGCGCAGTCACCGTCACCACAGCCATCTGGCCTCGATCTGGCCGTTCCGCACGGTTGACCCGTTCGACCCGGCCCATACTGAAGTAGTGGCGCACAGTCTCCAGCACTGGTCATGGCTTGGCGCGGGGGAGTGGACCGGCTGGTGCATTCCGTGGGCCGCGATCCTCTGCGCCCGCTGTAATCAGGCGGATGCGGCCCTGCTGTGGCTCAAGTGGTGGCAGTACCTCTACACCAACACCGGGCATGGAACCCTGCACAATGCCGACTTCGGGGGCTGCACGGGCATTCACGACGGCGCGCTGTTCGAGCCTCGCTTCGCGAAGCCACAGCCGTTCGCGGAGGTCATGCAGATGGATGCCGGCATGGCGGCGGTCAGCGCAATCCTGGAACTGTTGGTGCAGTGCCGCGCGGACGCGATCCACGTGGCGCCGGCCCTGCCGAAATGGTGGCGCGAACTGCGGTTCGACGGCGTGCGGACGGAGGGCGCGTTTCTGGTAGGCGCCACCGTCGAGGCGGCACGCGTCAAGGAGGTGCGCGTGACGAGTTTGGCCGGCGCGCCGCTGAAACTGGCGCACGGGTTGGGCGATACCTGGACGCTCAACGGGCAACCGCGCCACGGTCCCATGCTGGAATGCCCCACACGCGCCGGCGAAACGCTGACGTTGGCCGGCTCATGCAGTTGAAGAAGCGGCGGCCGCGAATGTTCGTTCAGCGCGGTCCGGACGATCTCCTCCTCGCTCAGTCAGGCGCCGGCACGCGTTCAGGCGGGGAGGCGGCGAGGCCCAGGTCGGTCTTCTCGTCGAGCAACAGTCAATCCTGGCGCTTCGATCCGGTGTCGCACCAGGCGCGTATCGGGCAGCCGTCGCAGCGCGGGCGGCGTGGCAGGCAGCGCGTCTGGCCGAACGATACCAGGTAGCTGTTCCAGGTGCGCCAGTAGCGCACCGGCAGCAACTTGCGCAGGGCCATCTCGCTCTCGAAGGGCGTGTGCGTGCGGATCAGGCCGAGGCGATTGCAGATGCGGTGGACATGCACATCCACGCAGATGGCCGGTTTGCCGAAGCCCAGCGCCACGACCAGATTGGCTGTCTTGCGTCCCACTCCGGGCAGTTCGCAGAGTTCTTCCACCGTCTCGGGAAGCCTGCCGCCAAAGCGTTGCTCCAACACATCCGGCAGTCGCTGCAGCATGCGCGCCTTGGTGCGGAAGAAACCAACCGGAAAGATCAGCCGCTCAATCTCGCGCAGGGACAGCGCGCGCAAATCGTGCGGCGTGGTAACGCGGGTGAACAGCCGCTCGCAAGCGCCGGCGGTGCAGGCATCCTTGGTGCGGGCGCTCAGGATCGTGCCCAGCAGCACGCGAAAAGGGTCGTCGGTTT
>JAQULY010000610.1 GCA_028718445.1 Kiritimatiellia bacterium | reverse complement strand
ACCGTTGCCGTCCTCGGCGGGTGGGTTGCGGGCTGTTCGCCTAATGCCACGGCCAGGGTTTCCCGGATCTTCTTGGAAGCATCCCTGTGCGGCATTTCCCATAGCCATTGAGCAAGCTCCGGAAATTCGTCGCGATTGACTGTGAACGTCGTTTTGACGGTGCCTGGGCATTCGCCAACTCGTTGCCACGCCATGGTTATCTCCCCATCACCGATGCTGCATAGCGGACAGACAGGCCATAACGGCGCATGCCTTCCACGACTGCGAATCGTGGCGTTTCGATCATGACAGCGTGTGGCCACTTTTCCCTCAACGCCGCATAGACCAAGTTCGCGCCGCCGCCAGCAACGATTACCCCGTTCAGACGGCTGACAATGCCCTCCATGAGGCGTACTGCGTTGTCTACAACCTCGCTTACCAGGTATTCGACGGCGTGTTGTACCTCCTCGGAAACGTCCTCGCCTTTTCCCCACACCCGGATCTCTCGGGTACGCAGTGCTTCCTCCGCCTCGAACAAATCAATGGTGATCTTCCGCGTGTCCGCCAGAATGCGGACAAGGTGCTCGGCTGCCACGCGTACGCCGTTGCATGAACCCGAGCCGTTTTCTGCCCAACGGCCATTCCGAATTAGCGCGAAGTCGGTCGTGTAGTGACCAATCTCAACGATTCCCCAGGACTCGGCGGAAAGACTTCGCGCTGGCGTGCCGTTGGTATCCAAAATATTAAGGTAGTAGGCCCCGATGGGTTGCGGGATTACACGGATGTCCATTTCCGGTCCGACCGCCGCCGCCGCAATCTCTTTGAGGCGATTCCGTTGGCGTGTGAACATCTTGGCCGGCAGTCCAAGTACCAACATTTTGGCGTTATCGAGGCCCGCCGCAGCGCGGATCTTTTGGAGTCCGCCCACCAAGAGTGCAGTGTGTTCCGGGGTTTCGATCCAATTCTCGGACAGACCCGTGGTAGCCGTTTGAGCGGCTTGGATCAAAGCGGTGTGTCCTACGAAGTAATCACGGTTGCCTACACGGACAGTTTCAAGCGCAGCCCGGCGAGCCTCAGTTTCATCTGAGATCACGACGGCGCTGGAGACTACAGCCGGAAAGAGAAAGGTTTGACGAACGCCGTCTTTGTTGGCAAACGCAGCCTTTACGGCACTGTGACCGATGTCCAGAGATACTACTTCGGTGATGCTCATCGTGGCTCCAATCCAGGTTCTTCATTACCGTAATCGCTTTCCGAAAGCTACTGCCTCTTCCTTGGTGCTTCTTGTCGCTTTCGGAAAGCGATTATCTATTAGTATTTTCTTTAACTGACTCGAACCATACCAGTGCAACTATTGCTAGTCAAGCCGTAGTTTCATAGAATGCCAACATTGGGTTGTCGGCAGCGGGAAAGCGGGTGCGGTTCCCTATAACTTTATTTGTCGGGAAGGCGGTCCCCCAACCGCCTGCTGGACAAACGTAGGCCGTACTCCCGTTACGCCCCCTCCGTTACCTGGCGACCAGTGTTTCCCGGCTGGTTCCGTAATCGCTAACCTGTTTCGGTATTCACTTTCGGAAAGCCACGACCTACACCATGTCTCAACCAAAACAATCCATACCGGAAGGCGCTGATGGAACTACCGACGATCCCGGTGAGTTGCACTTTGCGCACCTGGTGTCTGGCTACGCGCCCTTCGGGTTGGGCGAACAAGCTGCCCGAATTGACCGCACCCTGGTCTTGATTGGTCAGATGCTGAACATTAGCCAACCGCCGCGCCCCGGCAAGATGGGCATACGGTGGTGGATCACGAAGGGAGAGCGGCATCCAGTAGTTGTCGAGTGGCGGCTGACGAAGACCCGTGGACACTTGTGGCCAGCGCGGGTTGATCCCTCAAGAATGGGACTGCGGGCCAAAGAGAATGGGACATTTGCGGTGTGCCGGATGGAGACGACTGAGCTTCTGCAGATGGCGCAAAAACTCTTGGCGATGCGTAAGTCGTTGCGCGATGGCGTGGCGCGCATCCGGCACACAATCAACGGGCTACGGTTGGCACAGGAACCCGTACTAAATTTTCAGTCACGGCGGCTGACCGCGATTGATTCGGCGATACACGGGCGGATGGTGGAGCACGGGTATTACCAAGTCGAGGGCGATAGCACCGGGTAGAGTAGCGCCGCCGTGCCGGTGCCCAGCTTCGCAGGGGCACCTACGCCATCGGCGCTTAGACTTTTGTAGCTCCGTTTGAGGTTCGCCTTCCCGCCGCCGCCCGGCTTGCGCCGGTCGGCTACGCCGTGCCGGTTCGGAGGTTGCCGCTTCGCTTGAGAGCCTTCGGTGCCGGTGTCGGCGCAAGCGCCGCCACCTACGCTGCTGGTGACGTTGAGTGAGTGCCGTTTGTTGGCGCTGCCCGTGTAGTGCCGGCGCCGGCTTGAACGCCGTCGCCTACGCCTGGGCCAGGTGGCGGTGTCGGTGCGGAAATGCCTCAAGCTCCTGAGCCGGTGCCCAGCTACGCAGGGGCACCTATTCTTGCGAGTCGGTTGACGCTGGTGCTGCTGCCGACGTTTATACCAGTGCGAGTATTGGCAACTCGTGGTGAATCACTACCTACTTCTGGAGGACATCATGAGCAAGTGGATTACTGCCGCCGGATCGTGCGGTTTTGCTGGAGCCAAGGGTGCGGTCGAGGCTTTGTATTTGAGCGGTTTTGGTCTGTTCGCGTTCCAGGTTGGAATGCCTGGGGTGGCGACGTACTCTTGCATTATCGTCGGGCACTGTGCGGTGATGCGTGCGTCGGCTGCCGAGGCGAAGGGTGCGGCGCTGGATCTGATCGCCAACACGTTGCGGCCCCAGGCTTCCGGCTTCACCGAGGCTCAGTTCCGGCGTATGCTTTCCGCGCCCTGAGCGTATTTGATTTACTGCCGCCGTGTCCCTCTGGGCCGGCGGTTTCTCATTGTGCTGGTGTTGTGTACGATAATTACGATAATTACCGTAATTACTCATTCTATGGATGAAGTCATGGCCCGTTCCATCGTTACTCAGGAGCTTGTGTTTTCGACTGCCGACTCGTTGTACGAGCATGGTGAAGAGCCATCCATCGTTGCGGTACAGGCGCGGATCGGTGGCGGGTCGTACAGCACCGTCAAGAAGTTCCTGGATGTTTGGCGTCAGCAACAGATTGTGGCTGATGCTTCCGCGCCAGCTACGCCTTCTGCGGTGGAGGCCAAGGGACGCGAGCTTACCCGGGCGGTGTGGGCTTTG
>JAQULY010000609.1 GCA_028718445.1 Kiritimatiellia bacterium | reverse complement strand
CCAGCAGTCGGAGTCCCTCGGCGCGCAGCACTTCCGAAACCACGCGTTCGCAGGCGGCGCGCGCGGCCTCAGCGCGCGCCAGGAAAAACATGCCGACACCGTAGCTGCCGGCGGGCGGCAATTTGATCTGTCGGGCGGCCAACAGACGGCGGCAAAGGGTGTCCGGGAGCAGGGTCAGTATGCCGGCGCCATCCCCGGTGCTGGGGTCGCCGCCCGCCGCGCCGCGATGCAGCAGATTGCGCAGCACTTCGCTGCTCTGCTCCACCAGCGTGTGCGTGGCACGGCCGTCCAGATGGGCCAGGAAACCTACGCCGCAGGCAGCGTGTTCCTGCGATGGATCGTAAAGCCCCTGCGGGCCTGGCCCCCGATAGTCGCTTTCGTCTGGCAACTGCATATATATGGCTTGTTCCCGATGGACTAACCCCAATACGCAGCCGACATGCCAAGGGCGCACGCAGACTCCCATGCAAAACGAGCGATAGCCGTCGAACATGCCTCCGGCGCGATCGTTGCGAACGCGCGCCGGACGCTCGGCGGGGCGGTCCGTAATGGGTGTAAGAAACGACATGCCAACGACTTACGAACAAGACAATGTCCGCCTGGTATTCCCTGGATTCTCCCCCAGACACTCCCATCGGCGTTTCCGGGCGTCTGTCTGCGGCATCCGCCACGGCGTCGCCCGACAACACTTTTGTTGCTTCTCGAGGCCGGTCCCATACAGATATGGCGTGGGCTCTCAGTGGGCTCTCAGTGGTCTCAGTGCGCGTTTCCGTGCATGTGGCCTTGCGGCCGTTGTGGTATAGTCAATACCCATGGCTCACGAGTGGAATATCCGGCCGCGCGGGCGGCGTTGCACGATTTGCGATACGGCGTTTGCCGAGGCGCAGGAATGCGTGTCGGCGCTCTACGAAAGCGAAGCGGCCTACGAGCGGCGCGACTTCTGCATGACATGCTGGGATGCGCGCCAGGAGACCGCGCCGCCATTCAGCGTCTGGCAGGGCGCCTTTGCGGCCCCGCCCGAGGCGGCCGCCAAGATCGAGCCGGTGCATCGCGAGACCGCCGAGTCGTTGCTGCGGCGCCTGGTGGCGTTGGAGGATCCCGCGCATGCCAACGTGGTTTACGTGCTGGCGGTGATGCTGGAGCGCAAGAAGCTGCTGGTTGAGCGCGACGCCAAGCCCCGTCCGGAGGGCGGCATTCTACGGGTCTACGAGCACCGCAAGAACGGCGACACCTTCGTGGTGCTGGATCCGCAGTTGCGGCTGGACGAGATTGGCGAAGTGCAACGGCAGGCCATCGAATTGCTGGGTCAGCCGGCCGTGGCGCCGCCGCCGGTGTGCGACCCGTCGCCGGCCAATGGCGCCGGGGCCGCGCCGGAATGAAGTCGCCTTGCGAGATCCTGTTGCGCCACGGCCTGGTGGTGGATGGCGGCGGGGGACCGGCACGGCAGGCCGACGTGGCCGTTGCGGATGGCCGCATCGAGGCCATTGAGACGTTGCCGCCAACGATGGCCGCGCGGCACGAACTGGACGCCTCCGGCTTGATCGTCTGTCCCGGTTTCATAGATGTGCATTCGCACTCGGACGCCTATCTGCTGGTGGAACCGGACGCGCCGAGCAAAATTCGCCAGGGCATCACCACCGAGGTGGTCGGACAGTGCGGTTGTTCGGCCGCGCCGCTGCTGGGCGAGGCGCGCCACCCCGCCGATTGGCAATCCGTGCTGGCAGATCTCGGACTGGCGGCGGACGACGGACAGAACCACGGTTGGGTGAGCGTGGCCGCGTATCGCGAAATGCTGGAACGTGCCGGCCATGCGCCTAACGTTGTCTGTCTTGTCGGGCATAACACGCTGCGGGCCGGCGTGGTTGGATATGCCGGCCGGCCGGCCGCGGAAGTCGAAGTGACCATCATGGCGCGGCGTCTGGAGCAGGCGCTGGATGAGGGCGCGAGCGGCCTCTCGACCGGCTTGATCTATGTGCCCGGACGCTACGCCGAATCCGGCGAAGTCCTGGCGCTGGCGGAGGTCACGGCCCATGGCGGCGGACTTTACACCACCCACATGCGCAGCGAAGGCGACCGTCTGCTGGAGGCGCTAGAAGAGGTGCTTGGGGTGGCCCGCCATACCGGGATGCGCGTCCAGATATCGCATCTGAAAACCTCAGGCAAGGCCAACTGGCACAAACTGGACGCCGCGCTGGAGACCGTCGAGACGGCGCGCGCCGCCGGACTTCCGGTGCATGCCGATCGTTACCCATACATTGCCAGCGGCACCGATCTCGATGTGTTACTGCCAGGCTGGGCGGCTGCAGGCGGCCACGAGGCGGTCTTAGCGCGTCTAGGCGACGAGCGTGTGGCGGCACGCATCGCCGCGGAAATCGCGGATACGCGCGAACCCGGCCACTGGGATGGCGTTGTGGTAGGGGCTACGGCGCATCGCGACACTTTCCGGTTCCGCGGACAGAGCCTCGCGGCGGTGGCGGCGCAACTGAACTGCGCACCGGTCGAGGCCGCGCTGCAACTGCTGCGCCTCGACGAGTTGCGCACGGGGGCGTTTTTCTTCGGCATGTCCGAAGCGAACATGCGGCGCATCTACGCGCGACCATGGGTGATGGTCGGCTCGGACGCCTCCATTCGCGCCACCACGGGGCCGTTGTCGGGCGATTTCCCGCATCCGCGCGCCTATGGTGCGTTCGCGCGCTTTCTGCGCATGGCGCTCGACGGCAGCCTGGGACTGACGCTGGAGGAGACGGTCCGGCGCATGACCAGTCTGCCGGCCGCCTCTTTTGGCCTGAGTGGACGCGGACGGCTGGAGCGCGGCGCCTGGGCCGACTTGGCGGTCATTGATCCGCGGACGATCCGCGACCGAGCCACCTTCGCGGCGCCGCACCAATACGCTGCCGGCGTGCGCTGGACAATCGTGAACGGCCAGATCGCCTATGACGGCGAGAAGTCGCTGGCCCGGGCCGGCCGGTGGCTGTCGGCAGTGTCGCGCTAACTGGCCGCCTGTTGGCCTTCACACCATCGGATTTTCCGGCCACTTGTGCTTGGGGTAGCGGCCGCGCATTTCCTTGCGCACCAGTGGGTAACTGTTGCGCCAGAAGCCGGCCAGATCGCGCGTAATCTGCACGGGGCGCCGCGCTGGCGAGAGCAGGTGCACCACGACGACGGCGCGCCCATCCGCCAATCGCGGGGTCTCGGACACGCCGAAAATCTCCTGGATACGAACCGTCGTTACGGGGTCGTCG
>JAQULY010000608.1 GCA_028718445.1 Kiritimatiellia bacterium | reverse complement strand
CGACAATCGTGAATGGTTGGTCGAGACTGACATCCGGGATGTTCAGGTAGTTCAAGCTGGAGAACTGCACGGCGGTGAAATGAACCGCCGGCTTGCCGTTCAGCGCGCCGGTTTGGAACGCGGGTTGGAGCGACGCGGAACCTTGCGTCGCGTGCCGCCCATGTCCGCTCACATCCGTCCAGTTGGTCACGGCCGCGTCATTGGTGTAGGCGAGCGCGTCGGCCTGATAGACGAATTGTGGCGCCATCGGCGCGGGCACCACAATGGTCGCCACTCCCGATGTCGCCACGACGCCGTTGTTGTCCCACGCGCACACGGTCAGGGCCTGGGTCCCACTGCTGGGACTGCTCCACTCGAACGCATAGGGCCATGACGTGTCAACCCCCAGTGACGTCCCATTAGCGTAGAAGGCGACGTTCGTGATCAAGCCGTCCTGGTCGCTGGCCAACGCGGTTAGCGTAATCGGATCCCGATTGGCGAGAGGCGTGCCGTTCGTCGGCGACAGCAAGGTCACGCTGGGCGCCTGATTGGCGCCCGGCGTGTAGAGGGACGTCAAGCCGTACTTGGCCGCCAGTCCCGCTCCCAGGGCGTTTCGTTCGGTCGAGGTGGGCGCGCCACTGTAGCAGTGAAACTCGGCGATATCGCCATTCAAGCCGTTATTGTATCCACCGAAGTAGCACCCCATAAGCAGTCCCCTGAGATTGCCGCTGCCGACCGTGCCGCTGATCACGTTGGACCCGTCGCAATACAGCGCGGAAGAACTGCCGTTATAGAACGCCTCCCAGATGTGGTAGTCCGTCCAGACGCTGCGCGTGACGGTCGCCACCAGCGCCGCCGTGTCCTGGTGAATGTAGAACTGGCTCTCGTTCGAGCCATTGTAGTTGTGTCCCATGATGGTGCGGTTCGCGCCGGACGAAGGACCGTCAAAGAAGATGTCGGTCGCGTTGGAGGCATGATTGCCCAACATCCTGCCGACAACGACAATCGTGAACGGCTGAGCGAGATTGACATCCGGAATCTTCAGGTAGTTCACGCTGGAACTCTTCACGGCGGTGAAGTGCACCACAGGCAGGCCGTTGAGCCCGTCCTCCGTCAGCACCGGTTGCAGACTGCCGGTGCCTTGCGTGGCATTGCGGTTCTGCCCGCTCATATCGGTCCAACTGGCCACCGCCTGTCCGTTGGTCAGGTCGATCCAATCCGCCGCGTACTTGTATTGCGCGGTCATCGCTGCGCGGGCCGGCGCCAGCGCGCCAACCAGCATCGCCAGCGTCGTGATCCGCCATACCAGCTTCCCGAGTCTAGTCTTTGTGTTCATGACTCTCTCCTTGTGGTTTGTTGTCCAACTAACTCATCCCTGCTCTCACCAGAATCAGTTTGCGGCGCCCAGCAAGCGCTCAGCGTTGCGGTGCAAAATATCCTGCCTGGCGTCATCGGCAATGTGGGCATACAAGACGGCGCCCGCCGCGAAGTGCGGGCTGTACCACGGCAGGTCGGTGCCGAAAACGATCTTCCGGGAACCCGCCGTCTCAACCATCCGTTCGATGATGCCGTTGACATGCAGGCACGACATCAGAGCGGCCGGGGTGCCGCTGCCGTTCGGCTGCATGGCGAAGTCGTGCGCCACGTAAACGGCAGTGGAGTCGAGATACACGTTTGGCAGGTCACGGCCGATGCCAAGCGCGGCGTCCCAATCGCCGTAGCCGGAATGGCCCATCAGGAAGAACGCGCCCGGGTACTTCAGCGCAAGCGCTTCCAGCATCCGCGGCGAGTTGAAGGCGCTGCCGCCCCAGGTGTGCACCAGCACCAGCCGGCGTCGGGAGTCGGCATGGTCCAAGGCTGCCGCATACCGGTCGCCGGTCAAGGGGTACACGTGATAGTCCGGCAACAGCTTGAACCCGACAAAGCCGCGGCTCCTTTCCAGGTCCTCGGGCGCCTTGCGCGCAAGGTCCGGGTAATTCGGGTTGACCGCCCAGTAGCCCGAGAGCACATCGGGATGCCGGTCCATCGCCGCCTGCATGCGGCGATTCCCCAGTTCGGGATCGCCGAACAGGGCCTCATGATCCGAGCACACGATGCGTACCACGCCGCGGCGCCGCAGCGTGTCGAGCATCTTCTCCTCGCAGGCGCAAGGCAGATGCGATCCGCCGAACGGCCCCCAGTGTCCGTGGAGGTCAACTATGGGACACGTGGGCGTGCGCCCGTTGGCCATGAAAGCGGCGGCAAGCGCGGAAGGGTTCGCGATTTCGCGAGCGCAATGGTCAGACACGCCTGATCTATCCGACGAGTCCGAGGAACACCACCCCAACAGTCTTTCCAGGTTGCCGCCGGCAATGGCCGCGCGGTCGGCTGCGCCAATGTCGGCATGCGCCAGGCGCAGACGCGCGCCGCCCGCGCAGTTGTCCGGAAAGGCGCTGCCGAACAGGAGTCGCTCTGGTCCGTAGCGTTCGCAAATGGCCTCGATTGCGCCTTCCACCAGCAGGTGCGACGTGTCCAGCAGCAGGTTGGGGAAGGCGTCCATCAAGGGGAAAAGGTGCCGGTTCAGACTGTGTGGCCCCTGATTCATCGCCACGACGATCAACTCGGGGCACTCGACCAACAGTTCCTTCAGGGCTGCCAGGTTCTCCTTGGCAAACAAGGGAATGCGCTGTTCTGCCATCAGCCGGAAAAGGTCTGGGAAGGATTGGCGGTCCAGCCGGTAGTGGTGCTCCTGCGGAAACGCCCATAGCGCGCGAACGTTCCGGCGTTGCATCGCGGCCACCAGGTCGTCCGGCGCGGGCAACTCACCGCAGGCTGATGGCAGCATCGCCCAGGAGGGCCAGAGACGCGCCGAACGACCCGTCTCCTCCGCCACCACGGGATTCCACGTCACCGGCGAGCTGAAGCGCTGGCTGGCGTGATACACCAGCGCACGCTCGATGCCGCACCAATCCATCGCGGCCAGCAACGCCGGCACATCGGCCGCGAACCGAAATGGCGGTCGGGCCGCTCGACCATAGCTGCAGTTGCAGTCAAGGAATTTCACGCGCCCTCCTCGTGAAACACCTCGCGCATCAGCACCCACCCATGCGGTTCAGCCGTTTCTGATACCCTTTCATGGAGTTGCCGCACGCGTTCCTCCCAGCGGCAGCAGGCCTCGGACTGTGCCCAGGCTCTCTCGAAGTCCGCGAGCGTCCGATCCGAAGACATCTCGAAGTGTGAGAACAGCAGTTGCCCGCAACGGAAGATGCTGTAGTTGCGCACACCT
>JAQULY010000607.1 GCA_028718445.1 Kiritimatiellia bacterium | reverse complement strand
ATCTTAAGTTGCGGGGGAGGTGATCTTTTCTTCCCGACCTTCCCGATCTTCCTGTAGAAAAAATATCCCCTGCGGAACGGCTGTGGATTGCTAAACTCTTTCTTTTTGCCCTGGTGTCTTGGTGGTGGATCGCAGCCTCATCGATAACGACAACGATGCCCGAGTTTCAGGAGAGCGCCCCTCCAGGGCCGGCCGGCCCCGGTCCCAACCGGACGAAACTCCAGGCGAGTCGGCGTCGGCGCCGGTATCGGTATCGTTCCTGTCTGCCGGATTCCGATTTTTCTTCGATCCCGATTCCGATACCGACCCCGATGCCGGAAAAGCTGTCAGACGGAAGCCAGTGGCCGTCGAGTTTCAGGAAGAGAAGAGCCGGTCTTTCCTTCTCGCGGTACAGTTCGGTAAGTCGTCCAAAAACCGGACTACATCGCAAAGGAGGAAAGACCGATGTCAACACGTACTGCATGTGAACGTTCTCGTCAAGTGACCGAGGGACTCGATGCCAAATTAAAGATGGTTAGCCCGGACACCGCTTTTGTCGATGTTGGTTCCGGAGAACACTGGGTGTGCATTCCGGAAAGTCGCTGTGAACAGAACGTGCGTCAGTTCGGCGCTTTCACTTGCGACCTTTATGCGATCCGTGAATGGCTCCTGGAGCACCACATCAAGGCCGTCGCCATGGAGTCGACCGGGGTGTACTGGATCGGGCTTTTCCAGGTGCTTGACGACGCGGGGCTGGACGTGTGCCTGGTGAACGCGCGCGATTTGAAAACGGTTAAGGGACGCCCGAAAACCGACAAGCTCGACTGTCAGTGGGGGCAGCGCCTGCACAGCTACGGCCTGTTGCGTCCTTCGTTCCGCCCTGCAAAAGCAATATGCGCGATTCGGTCCATTTGGCGAATGCGTGAACAGGTCGTCCGCGATGCCGGCCGCTGCATCCAACGCATGCAGAAAGCCATGCACGAAATGAACCTTCTGCTGCCGAAAGTCGTAACGGACATTACCGGTAAAACCGGGATGGCTATTATCAAAGCCATCCTTGCGGGTGAGCGGAACCCCGCGGTTCTGGCCAAGTTACGCGATCCTCGCGTCAAGCGCAGCGAAAGCGACATTGCCAAGGCTCTTGACGGTAACTACCGCTCCGAGCAGTTGTTCCTGTTGGATGCCAACCTGCGGCAGTACGAGTTCCTTGTCGCGCAGTTGTCCGCCTATGACGCCGAAATCGAACGCCGCCTCAAGGAGATGCCCGTTCTCCGTCCCCTCTCTGAGCCGGAGCACGACGTCAACAACCACGCTCACAAGCGCGATCGCGACCGCAACCGCAACATACCATCGTTCAACGCCCGGTCCTTGGCGCATGAACTGACGGGAGTGGATCTGGCCGCGGTCCCTGGATTCAGCTCGACACTCTGTCTGTGTACTCTCTTTGAGACCGGCTTGGACATGTCCAAGTGGCCGACCGACAAGCACTTCGGCTCATGGCTCGGGCTCTCACCGAATCCGCGTATCAGTGCCGGTCGCGATTTGTGCACACACACCAAGAAATGCGCCAGCCGGGCGGCGCGCTACTTCCGCTGCGCCGCTACTTCCCTGACTCATTCACACTGCTATCTCGGCGACTTCTACCGCAGAATGCGCGCACGTCACGGCGGAGCACACGCCATCACCGCCACCGCGCACAAACTTGCGGTGCTGTACTACAACCTCCTCAAGAACGGCGAGCAGTTCCGGCACATTGACCAAGCGGCGTACCGAGAGGCCATTCGAGAAACGCAAATCCGCAATCTCCAGAAGCGTGCCGCCAAGCTCGGTTTCGCGCTCACGCCGAAAGCTGCAGGCACCCACGTAGCATAGGTGTCAGTCGATTCACCACCGCAGTGGACAAACGGATGACACAAGGCCGGTCGGACAATGGTGGCTTGTCCCCGTCAGAGAGCGTGGTCTCTCGCACATATGGTCCGAACATTGGTGAAGTCCTCGTGACTATCCCGCAGGAGAGAATAGGCACCGATAAGTGCGAGGTCATCCTTCCTTTTCCACTCTACCGAGCCAGACCCCATGACTAAACCCAACAAAGACCCGCCACCCGCCGGGTTTCAGGAGAGGCCGCACGGCTCCTGGGGGGAGCTGTCCCCCGGTGCCGCGACAGTGACTTCGTAGTTCGCGTAGAAATCGTCGTACTCACGGCGGGCCACGGCGTAGCGGCGCCGGTCGTCGGCGCTGAACCGCGTCAGGCGCCGGCGCGAATCGTGCTCGACGAGTCTTTCACCCAGGCCAAGCAACTGACGGACGGAGCCGAGAATATTCTTTTCGCTTACGGCGAAGGCGCGGTCGGCAGCTTTGAGTTGTGCCGCCGCCTCAGGCGGGAGCATGCGCGAGAACTCGATCGCCTCTTGATCCAGGCGCAGTTCGTGGCGGACCATGGCGAGGCACGCGGCCATGGTCTCGCGGAGCAGATCGAGGTAGTGCAGCAACGGCGTATCGGTCGTCAACTGCGATCGCTGCGTTGCCATCACCGCTTCGTCTATAATTGCCATCAACCGCGCATAGAGTTTGGTCCTCTCGGCCTTGGTACCCGGGTCCGGGTCCGCCGCGAGGATCGCCAGGACCAGCGCGTGCGCGGCGTCACGGCGCGCGGTGAAGACGGGCAGATTCATCCGTACCAGGGTCTGCCGATGCACGCGTGGAATAAGAGATTTTCGCATGACCGTTTTTTTCCGGGCTGTGAACTTGCGGCCAATGGCCAGTACCGGCAATATAACACGCGGCAAAAGATGCGGCGCGTGCTATACTATGCGGTTTCCGGGCGGCGTGACGCCGCGGGTGCGTCGGGTTGGCCCGGAGAAGGGACAGAAACGGAAGGCAGACATGAAGACGTACAAGATTGCCGTGATCGGCGGCGACGGTACCGGCCCGGAAGTGATTGCGGAAGGGCTCAAAGTCCTCGGAGCGGCCGCGGCCAAATTCGGATTCAAGGTTGCGACCGAGTCCTATGATTTTGGCGGTGAACGGTATCTGGCCACGGGCGAAGTCCTGCCGGATTCCGCGGCGGCGGAACTGCGTCAGTTCGATGCCATCTATCTGGGAGCCATCGGCCATCCGCGAGTCAAGCCTGGCATCCTCGAGAAGGGCATTCTGCTCCGGCTTCGCTTCGATCTGGATCAGTACATCAACCTGCGGCCGGTCAAGCTTTATCCCGGAGTGGCGACGCCGCTGGCCGGCAAGACTCCAGCCGATATCGACTATGTCGTCGT
>JAQULY010000606.1 GCA_028718445.1 Kiritimatiellia bacterium | reverse complement strand
GGAGGCATTCAGGACCCCATTGGACTGAATCAGTAACCCTTCGCAACCATTGTAGGCCCCCACTAGGACGGATGACGCGTTGACGACACCTCCTGCCAGGGTCAGCCGTCCCGCGGTGTTCCCGAAGAACCCCATATAAATCGAAGGAGCCGTCAGCGCTCCGGCGGAGATCGTGTAGCGACCGGAGTTGCCGGCATTGTAGCCCAGATACATACTCGCGATGTAGTTTGTTCCCCCGTTCTGATCGACACGCCCGCTCTCGCCGCCACCGTACCTCCCCACGTACAATGCGGCACTCGATGTGATCGTCCCGCCGGACTGAACGATCCTGCCTACGCCCCCATTGCCCAGATCCGCACCGGCTAAAGCCAACCGACCTGCCACCAAGACCGTTCCCGTCCCACTCGTGCCGACAATGCTGCTGTTGCTCGAAACCTGCAGGTCGCCATTCGGCTGAATATCCACCGTACCCGCTGTGGCGAGGGTCAGAATGCTCACTGACTCCGCATCGGAGACGATGGCGGTGCGGCCGCCGGTGACGCCAGCCGTGTCCGCGGCGCCAGGGAACCCCGTGTTGGGGCTCCAACTGTTCGCGTCGCCCCAGTCCCCACTCGTGACGTTGAAGTTGTACACCTCCGCCCAGGCGGTTCCTCCGCAAAGCACGAGACCCATAACACTCACCGATCCCGCCATCCGTCGCAGCTTCCGGTTCATCGCTGGAACTCCTTATGTTAAAACAATGCCATTAATCACTGACAATGGCGGGTAGTATAGCTGGCACTCACCATGATTGCAAGCTAAAACCGCTGATATTTGATTGTTGTATTTCTTTGTTGCAGTTGACCCATCGTTGCCCTAAACTACATTCCCATTTGACATAGGAGCAGCGATGAACTTACGACAGACAGGGATGAGGGCGTTGGCCATGGGGATGAGTCTTGTCTTTGGTGCCGAAGCGGCACTGACGTTGACCCGTGACGGACAACCGGGGGCGGTAATCGTGCTGGCGGAGAAGCCGGCCAAGGCGGCGCAGTTCGCGGCCTTGGAGCTGCAATGGCACGTGAAAGCCATGACGGGAGCGACGCTGCCCATCGAGCGGGAAGGAAATCCTGAAGCCGGCGCGTCGACTACAGAAGAGAGAGTTCGCATCTATATCGGCGATACCGCCCGCGCCCGGGCCGTGGGCCTGACCCAGGAGTCTTTCCGCATACAGGAATCCGGCTGTCAGTCCGGCGAGGGCGAAATCATCCTGGTCGGCAAGGATGCCGCCGAATCCCCGGAGGTCAGGTTCGACCCCGAGAAGCTCGGCGACGCACAAGCCAACCGGAACTGGCCCGGCTTCTGGGAGGAACGCGGCACGCTGGATGCCGTCTACGACTTTCTGCACGACGCCTGCGGCGTACGCTGGCTGAGTGTTACGGAGGCCGGTACGTTCCTGCCGCCACAGCCGACCCTGAGGGTCCAGCCCATGCGCGCGCGTCGGCAACTGAGCTTCGTCTATCGCGATCTCCTCGCCGCCACGGGCGACGAGTGTCAGTACGGGATCGGCACGGCGCTACTGGGGGCCTCTTCCATCTGGGGCCACTGGACCGCCGGCGAAAAGGCGGAAGGCCACCAGGCATGGGAGGCTCAAGCGTACCAGTCCCTGCACCAGCAGTACCCTCAGAGCGGCGACTACCTGGCCGCCAAGCGGAACTTCGTCAAGTTGTTCCTCTTGCGACAAAAGAACGGCGGTGTGATCAATCGCTGCAATCATTCCATGAACGAGTATTTCGCCCGTTTCGGCAAGAACGGCCGCGAGGGCAATCGGCCGGAGTTCTTTGCCCAAGGTTACGAGGGCGATGAACCGCCCCAGCTTTGCTACACCAGTCCGGAACTGGTCAAACAGCAGGCCAAAGACGCCGCGGAGTATTACGATCGCGACATTACGCACGTCGGCTGGCAACCCCATCTCCCGAACTACTTTCCCATCGAGCCCATGGACAATGGTTCGTTCTGCAAGTGTCCGGAGTGTCAACGGCTGATTGCCCAGGGGAAGGACTATGGCAAGGTCGGTTGTTTCTCCCAAGGCATGAACAGCGATTACGTCTTCCACTTTGTAAGTGCGGTCCAGCAGGAACTGGCCAAAACGCATCCTGACAAGCACGTTATAACCCTCGCCTACGCCTCGCACGCCTGGCCGCCACGCTCGGTCAAACTCGATCCCAGGGTGGCCGTCCAGTTCTGCTTCGCCAACAATGGCTACCCGGCCAATCGCGAGGAATATGACAACGACTGGCGCTTGCTGAAAGCGTGGGCCAAGGAGAAGAAGACCTCCGGACGCCAACTCTACGTCTGGCTATATCCCGGAATGAACCGCAGCGGCGCCGTGAATGGCAACTACTACTGTTTCCCCGACTACAAGGTCCACACGATGGCCGAACAGATGAAGACGTTCAAGCGCCTGGGATACGAAGGCATGTTCTATTGCGGCAACTACCTGGAAGCGGACGCCTATGCCTCGTATCGCCTGATGGCCAATGCCGATCTGGATGTGGACACGTTGCAGGACGAGTACTTCACCGGTCTCTATGGGGCGGCCGCGGCGCCTCTGAAGAAGCTCCACCAGGACATCGAAGCCGTCTACGGTAATCCGTCTCTTTACCCCAAGGAAAAGGGAGTGCCAGGATCGGAGGTCGCCTGGCGCTATCTTGGCACGGCTGAGCGCATGGCCGATTACCAGGAACTGGTCGATCAAGCCGAGACGTTGGTCGCAACCGACCGGGAGAAGCGCAACCTCGAACTCTTCAAGCTGGACATCTGGAAATACATGACGCAGGGCCGAGCGAAGTTCGTGCAACGGCAAAGCGCGCCGATTCAGTCGGCCACAGCGGCCGTTGTGCCTGAGGCCCATGGCGATCCCGCCAAGGTGGAGTGGGCCAGGGCCACTGAACTGCCCGCCGGCTGGTACAGCGTCGGCGGACAGACGCCTATACCCCGTAAACTGAGCGGCAAGTTGGCACACGACGGTGCGTATCTGTATGTGGAACTGGTCGATCCGTGCGATCCCCGCAAACTGGCCGTATCGCCCCACGTGGCGCCTTACGATGACTGGGAACTCTTTGCCGCCAAACAACGTGGGCTGCCGGGACGTCAGTTCCTGATGGGGCCGAGCGGACTGGCACGGGCACTGATGCATGGTGAAATCAACTGGCGGATGTTTGACCCGCTCAACGACCATGGCCTGAGAGTTGCCAGCGACACCACGGCTTCCGATAAGTGGGTG
>JAQULY010000605.1 GCA_028718445.1 Kiritimatiellia bacterium | reverse complement strand
TGCGTTGTCGGCGATGGCGAGGCGGAAACCGGGCCGCTGGCGACGTCGTGGCAGTCCAATAAATTTCTCGATCCCGTCAACGACGGCGCCGTGCTGCCCATCCTCCACCTCAACGGCTACAAGATCGCCAACCCGACTGTCCTCGCGCGCATCGAACCGGAGGAACTGGACCAGTTCCTGCGCGGCAACGGCTGGACGCCGTATTACGTCGAAGGACATGAGCCGGCGCCGATGCACGAAGCCATGGCCGCGACGCTGGATCAGGCGGTGGAGGAGATCAAACGCATTCAGCACGAAGCCCGCGTCAACGGCAACACCATGCGCCCGCGCTGGCCGATGATCGTCCTCAAATCCCCGAAAGGCTGGACGGGGCCGAAATGGGTGGACGGCCTTCAAATTGAAGGCACGTTCCGTGCGCATCAGGTGCCGCTCTCCGATCCGGCCACGCATCCCGAACACCTCAAGCTGCTGGAAAACTGGTTGCGCAGCTACCGGCCGGAGGAACTCTTCGACGGGCAGGGCCGCCTGAATCCGGAGCTGGCTGAACTGGCACCCAAGGGCGACCGACGCATGGGCGCAAATCCCCACGCCAACGGCGGCATTCTGCTCCGCGACTTGGTCATGCCGGACTTTCGGAACTACGCGGTGAATGTGCCGGCACCGGGATCCGTTCAGGCTGCCGACACGCACGAACTCGGCGTGTTCCTGCGCGATGTGGCGAAGCTCAACCGGGAGCAGCGCAATTTCAGAATCTTCGGCCCCGACGAAACGCTTTCCAATCGCCTGTCCGCCGTGTTTGAGGTGACCAACAGGCAATGGGACGCCCGGGTGCAGGACAACGACGAGTTCCTCGCCCTGGACGGCCGGGTCATGGAGATGTTGAGCGAGCATCAGTGCGAGGGCTGGCTCGAAGGCTACCTGCTTACCGGGCGTCATGGACTTTTCAACTGCTACGAGGCGTTCATCCACATCATCGACTCGATGTTCAACCAGCACGCCAAGTGGCTGAAAGTCACCGCGGATTTGCCGTGGCGGCGCAAGATCGCCTCGCTGAACTATCTGCTCGCCTCGCATGTCTGGCAGCAAATGCACAACGGCTTCACGCACCAGGATCCCGGGTTCATTGATCACGTCGTGAACAAGAAAGCCTCCGTCGTGCGGGTCTATCTGCCGCCGGATGCCAACTGCCTGCTCTCGGTCTGGGATCATTGTTTGCGCAGCCGCCACTACGTCAACGTCGTGATCGCGGGCAAGTATCAAGCGCCCCAGTGGCTGAACATGGACGCCGCCGTCAAGCACTGCACCGAGGGCATCGGCGTCTGGCAGTGGGCCAGCAGCGACGCTGGCACCGAACCCGATGTCGTCATGGCCTGCTGTGGCGACGTGCCCACGCGGGAGACGCTCGCCGCCGTCTCCATAATGCGCGAGCATCTGCCCGACCTGAAAATACGGGTGGTCAACGTCGTCGATCTCATGAAGCTGCAGCCTCAAACCGAGCACCCGCACGGGTTGAGCGACGCGGCGTTCGACGCGCTGTTCAGCAAGGACAAACATGTCATCTTCGCCTTCCATGGCTACCCGTGGTTGATCCACCGGCTGACCTACCGCCGCACCAACCACGAAAACATCCACGTCCGCGGCTACAAGGAAGAGGGCACCATCACCACGCCCTTCGACATGACGGTGCTGAACGATCTGGACCGCTTCCACCTCGTGATCGACACCATCAACCGTCTGCCGCAGACCGGGGACAAGGGCACCTGCCTGAAGCGGCAGCTCAAGGACAAGCTGATCGAGCACAAGCGGTACATCGACAAGCACGGCCAGGACATGCCGGAAATCCGGAACTGGAAGTGGGGTCGGAACGGGACATAGGAAGAGAGGGCGGTGGCGGGAAAAGACATGTGTGCCAAACTGAAACCGACGGTGGATCGGCGAGGGCAAACGTGAAGAACAATGCCAGTCCATCGAACCTCGGCGCGGTTGTCTCGGTACGCGGCAGCGTCGTGGATATACGGTTCGATGCGCATTTGCCGCCCATCTACTCGTTGCTGCATGCGAAGGACGGGGAAATCGTCATCGAGGTATTATCTCAACTCGACGCACATCGCGTGCGCGGGATTTCGTTGACCCCCACGCAAGGTCTCGCTCGCGGCATGGCGGTGGAAGACACCGGCGGGCCGTTGAAGGCGCCGGTCGGCAAGGGAATTCTCTCGCGAATGTTCGACGTGTTCGGGAACGCCATCGACCGCCAGGCGGCGCCGACGGATGTCCAATGGCGCACAGTCCATCGAGCCCCGCCTGCGTTGGCACGGCGTTCCACCAAATCCGAGATCTTCGAGACGGGGATCAAGGTCATCGATGTGCTGGTGCCGCTTGAGCGCGGCGGCAAGGCGGGTCTGTTCGGCGGGGCGGGCGTGGGGAAGACGGTGTTGCTCACCGAAATGATCCACAACATGATCGGGCACCAGGAGGGCGTAAGCATTTTTTGCGGCATCGGCGAACGATGTCGTGAAGGGGAGGAACTTTACCGTGACATGAAGGGGGCAGGCGTACTGCCGAACATGGTGATGGTGTTCGGTCAGATGAACGAGCCGCCGGGCAGCCGGTTCCGTGTGGGCCACGCCGCGCTGACGATGGCCGAGTATTTCCGGGACGACGAGCACCGCGATGTATTGCTGCTCATCGACAATATTTTCCGGTTTATTCAAGCCGGCTCGGAAGTGTCCGGCTTGATGGGGCAGATGCCTTCGCGTCTTGGCTATCAGCCCACGATGGGCACCGACTTGTCGCGGCTGGAGGAGCGCATCGCCAACACCGATACCGGCGCCATAACTTCCATCCAGGCGGTGTATGTGCCGGCGGACGATTTCACCGATCCGGCGGCGGTGCATACATTCTCGCATCTCTCCGCGTCGATCGTGCTCTCGCGCAAGCGGGCAAGCGAAGGACTTTACCCGGCCATCGACCCGCTGCAATCCGGTTCCAAGATGGCCTCGCCGGGCATCGTCGGCGAAAGGCATTACGGCCTAGCGCAGGATATCCGGCGGACGCTCGCGCAATACGCGGAACTCAAGGACATCATCGCCATGCTCGGCCTTGAGCAGCTTTCGCCGGAGGACCGCAACGTGGTCGCCCGCGCCCGCCGGTTGGAGCGTTTTCTCACCCAGCCCTTTTTCACGACCGAGCAGTTCACCGGCCTCAAAGGAAAGCTCGTCACCCTCAAGGACGCGCTGGACGGTTGCGAACGAATCCTGCGCGATGAATTCAAAGACTACC
>JAQULY010000604.1 GCA_028718445.1 Kiritimatiellia bacterium | reverse complement strand
CGATGCCGGCGTCGCGTCGCTCGCTGGCATCGCGAACTCCCGCGCGACACCCAGTGGCGTCACGTCAATCGCCTCCGGACGGGCGCGCGTGTAGCGCGCGATCTCGCGTCTGGAAAACTCCGAAATCGCCAGCACGCGCCGGCAGCGGCGCGCGGCCATGGTCACCAGCAGTTGCGTCGCCAGCCACGCCGCCGGCGTCAGATCGGCCGGATGACGGCGGTATTGCATGTCGAGAATGCTGACGGCTTGCGGACAGGGCGTGCGCCACGGCGCCGTATAGCCCGGCGACCACAGGACATCGAGGCGCGCCGCTTGCGCGCGCCGCGGTAGCAGCGTCTGCTCGCAGACGATGCGTTTGACACGGCTGGCCGCATTGATATCGAGGAGCTCGCAGCGCGCCTGATGTCCGAACTCGTCGCGCAGCAGTCCGTTGTTCTCGCGATTGGTGAAGATCGTGAGGGCGCCGTCATGCCGCGGAATCAACGCGCGCAACGTTTCGATCAAGTAGGTTTCAGACCCGCCCACGGCGCCGGGCAGCAGGAAGAGGGAGTTGACGCCAACATGCATTCAGGCTCCGGCGCGTTGCGCCACCCAGGCGCGCATGCCATCCACCTGCTGCTGCCAGACGGCGGGTTGGCGGCGCAGGTCCAGAAACCGGTCGTAGAGCGTCATGTAGGCGCGCCAGAACTCCTCGATCGCCAGCATGCGCTCCTCGAAGCGGCCGGCCGGGTCCGGTTGCTCGGTCTGCGGCAGCTTCAGGGCGCGGATACCGAAATCGGCGTCCACCGTGGCCACCCACTGCCGCGAGCCGCGCGCCAGCGTGAACTTGGCGCGCTTGAGTTTCTTGCCGCAATAGAGGGCAATGCCGGCCTCGCGGCTGAGCAGCGGCGACCCCTTGCGCAGCACGGCTTCATGGGCCCCCTGCCCTTCCCTGAAGAACATGACCGGCCCTTCGAACATGAAGCCGTATGGCTCGCCGCCATCCGGCAGATGGAACGTGCCGCCTTCGCGCTCCCAGAAGAACCACATCCAGGTCAGAAACTCCAACCCCAGGCTGATTTCGATGTCACTCTCGACCGACTGGTCGGGCGTAAAACTCGAGGGCAACAGGTCGGTGGCGTTGACCTGGCGGCGCAGCAGCGCGATCGTTTCGGCCGTCAGGAGCAGCGGCATGACGCCGGTAGTTTCGCGGAAGAAAGGACAGAAACGATCCAGTTGCTGATCGGACATGGCACCCGCCAGCAGCAGATCGTCGCGGAAACTCAGCGCCATGGGCAGGCCCGTCAAGGTTGGCGGCATGGTTGGCAGCAGCTGTTCCACCACGCGCGTCTTGATTTCGGCGCGCGCCTGGCGCGGCAGCATATCCGTCCCACGCGCCAGGCGTTCGGTCTCTTCCTCGATGCGGCAGTAGGCGCGCAGCAGGGCCTCGGGAATCTTGCGCTCGGCGCGCATCAGGCAGAGGTGCATCCAGGCGCCGAAGACGCTGTTGGCTTCGCTGATGTCGCGATCCAGCAGGTGGCGTCCCGACACCCATCCCTGGATCGGGTCGCGGCCCAACGTTTCGATGGGCGGCGCCGCCAGCGCCGCGAAACGTTCGACCGCGTCGCGCGTGAAGCCCTGACGCAGGTGGAAGAGCCGGAAGGAAACGTTGCCGCTGTCGAAACCCATGTGCGTGCCGCTCCGGTCAACCGATCGCAGCGTGATAGGCCTGCAGTGAAGTGACTCCGCCCTGACCGTGCCGCGCCGACTCGATGCCCTTGACGGCCGCCAGCGCGCCGGCCAGCGTGGTGATGTAGGCCACCTTGTACTTGATGGCGGCCTTGCGGATCGAGGCATCGTCCGCATGGCTGTCGCGCCGCGGCGAAGGCGTGTTGATTACCAGGGTGACGGTCTTGTTCAGGATCGCGTCGAGCACGTTGGGGCGGCTCTCGCCGCTCTTGCCGATGCGCTCGTTGGGCACGCCGTGCGAAGTCAGGAAAGCCGAGGTGCCCTCCGTGGCCAGCACCTTGAATCCGAGCTGCGCGAAACCTCGCGCCACGTCAATGGCCTGCGGGTCCTTGACCGACAGACTGATCAGGACGGTGCCCTCGCATGGCAGCGTGGCATTGGCGCCTTCCTGCGACTTGTAGTAGGCCAGACCGAAGCTGTCCGCCAGCCCGAGCACCTCGCCGGTGGACCGCATCTCGGGACCCAGCACCGGATCAACCTCAGGCAGCTTGTCGAAGGGGAAGACCGCCTCCTTGACGCCGAAGTGGCTGAACTTGCCGTGTTTCAGCCGCAGTTCCGGGAGCTTGCGTCCCAGCATCAGGTCGGTGGCGATGCGCGCCATCTGCAGGCTGCAAACCTTGGACACGAGCGGCACGGTCCGCGACGCACGCGGATTGGCCTCGAGCACGTACACCTTGTCGTTCTCGATGGCGTACTGCATGTTCATCAGGCCCACGACATGCAGTTCCTGCGCGATGCGCCGCGTGTACTCGAGGATCGTCTGCTGGTGCTTGGCCGCGATGTTGACGGGCGGAATCACGCAGGCGGAATCGCCGGAATGCACGCCGGCCAGTTCGATGTGCTCCATGATGGCCGGAATGAAGACGTCCTGCCCGTCGGACAGGGCGTCGGCTTCGCACTCCAGGGCATTCCGCAGATAGCGATCGAGCAGGAGGGGACACTCGGGGGTGACGCCCACGGCCTTGTCGACATACTCGCGCAACATCTCCTCGTCGTAGATGACCTCCATGCCGCGTCCGCCCAGTACGAACGAAGGACGGATCATCAGGGGATAGCCGATGCGTGCGGCGATCTTGATGGCGGCGTCAATGTCGGCGGCCATGCCCGACTCCGGCATGGGAATTCCGGTCTTCTCCATCATGCCGCGGAAAAGATCGCGGTCCTCGGCGGCGTCGATGGAATCTATGCTGGTGCCCAGGATGCGCACACCGGCCTCGGAGAGGCGGCGCGCGATGTTCAGCGGCGTCTGCCCGCCGAACTGGACGACCACGCCGTCGGGTTTCTCGCGCGCATGAATCTGCAGCACATCCTCGATGGTCAGCGGCTCGAAATAGAGCTTGTCCGAAGTGTCGTAATCGGTGGAGACAGTCTCGGGGTTGCAGTTGACCATGATGGTCTCGTAGCCGCGATCGCGCAACGCGAAGGCAGCGTGCACGCAGCAGTAGTCGAACTCGATGCCCTGCCCGATACGGTTGGGGCCGCCGCCCAGGATCATGACCTTCTTCTTGCGCTTCGAGACCCGCGATTCGTCCGCGGCGCAATAGGAGGAGTAGT
>JAQULY010000603.1 GCA_028718445.1 Kiritimatiellia bacterium | reverse complement strand
CGTCAGTTTGGGCGCTGCGGCGATGACCAGGGAGTGGCGGATGCGCTGCGGCAGGTCGATCGCCCATTGCAGCGCCTGCATGCCGCCCAGGCTGCCACCGATTACCGCCGCCCAACTGTCGATGCCAAGGGTGTCGGCCAGACGCGCCTGCGCCTGCACCCAGTCTTCCACCGTGACTACCGGGAAATCGGCGCCCCAAGGTTTGCCGCTGGCCGGATTGGGCGAAGAGGGCCCGGTCGAGCCATGGCAGCCGCCGAGGTTGTTCACCCCGACGATGAAAAAGCGCTCGGTATCGAGCGGTCGACCGGGGCCGACAATGTTGTCCCACCAACCCAGACTTCTCGGGTTGTCCGCATAAGTGCCGGCGACGTGGTGGTGGCCGGAAAGCGCGTGACAGACCAGGATGGCATTGGATTTGGCGGCGTTGAGTGTGCCATAGGTCTCATACACCAGGTCGTAGGCCGGCACCACGGCGCCGCTCTTCAATTCGAGCGGCGTACCGAAATGGGCGCGTTGCGCTGCGACGATGCCTGCACTGCTGACTGAAGTTTTACGGCTCACATGTTCACCCAAGAAAAACCCGATCGGCTCACGCGGATCGGGTTGGCATACCTTCCCTCGCTTTAGCCGTATTTATTTTGCGCCCGCAAGCTGAGTCAAGTCGGCGCCATGTCCGTCAAACTACCGTGCGTCCAGGGAAAAGTCAAACAATCATGCACCACTGCGTTCGATCAGCGCTTCGGTCTCACCCCACAGCCGGCGCGCGGCTTCATCGTCTCGCGCCGCCGCGCTGAGCTTCCCCGGCCTGCGCTTGACGAAATAGCCGCCACTCACACTGCCGGCTTCCGCGGCCGTGGCCAGCCATAGCGCGGTGTCGGCGCCCTGCTCGGGGGTCAGCGACAGCGGCCGCATCAACCAGTATACGAACGGCAGATAGAACGGACCATGGCTCGCAAAGCCCGAGGCGACTATGCCGGGGTGCATCGCGTTGACGACAATGCCGTCCGCCGCCAGGCGTCGCGCCAGTTCGCGGGTGAACAGGATGTTGGCCAGTTTCGATTGTCCATAGACGGCGTTGATCGAGAACTTGCGCTTCGCCTGGAGATCGTCCCAGGCCATGCCGCGCACGAAGTTGTGGGCCATCGAGGAGACGTTGACGATGCGTGCGCCGGGCGCGGCGGCGCGCAACTGCGGCAGCAGGTGGTTGGTCAGCAGGAACGGGCCGAGATGGTTTCCGGCAAAGGTGGCTTCATAGCCGTCCGGCGTCTCGATCCGCTTGGCGGGCGTTCCGCCGGCGTTGTTGACCAGCACATCGATACGTTCGGTCAAGCCGGCGACTTCACGCGCGGCGCGCACCGCCTCGGCCATTACCGCAAGGTCGGCGACGATCATGTCGACCTTGGCGTCCGGCGCCGCCGTTCTAATCGCAGCGAGCGCCGCCTCGCTGCGCACCGGATTGCGGCCCAGTGCGATCACGCGCCAGCCCTGCCGGGCGAGCGTGCGGGCGATTACCAAGCCGATGCCGGCGCTGGCACCGGTGACGACCGCCACCTTGCCCGCTCCGGTGGGCGCATTGCCAAGCTTGCCAGCATCCTTCATTTCCATCCCTCCTGTTCCTCGGCCTTGGTCATCAACCAAACCGAATTTCACTGCCAGCCACCTATTTCTAATCGACGAAGCCGATGTGCCCTGACTATAGCCGACGTGTCCAGGCAGTGTCAGCGAAGCCTCCCCCCGATCTGCAACGAGGAGGGAGCGGAAAAGGGTCTTGCAAGCCCGTTGGAAGCAGAACTGCTATGATCCGCGCATGGTTTCATGCGCATCCGGTCAGGGCACTGCATTCGTGGTGCCATGAGAATGGCATTGAACTCGCCAAACTACAATCTCCGTTCTTAATCCGATGCGGCAAGACAAAACAGCTCAAGGTCTACCCCCGGTTATTTGCTGGACCGAAGCAGGGCAGCCCTGTTCCGCTCTGTGGCGCTCGGAGAGCGGCCTGCCGCCGCCCCGGCGGGTGGTTGTCGCTGATGACCGCATCAACGCCGATGCCGCCTATCGCCTGGCCTGCGAGGGAACCGCGCTGCTCTGGCGCGGTGATTTCCAGAATGCGCGCCAGTTGCTGCAGGCGCTCGCGCGGCGCATTGATCGCAAGCCCGACAAGCGGCTCAAGGCGGCACCGACGCCGCGCGATCTGTTCAACTGGCATCGCCAGTTCCAGTCCCAGCGTGCCCGCATACTCGCCATGCTGTTGTTGCCGTTCTCGGAGAATCACTGCATACCCTTGCGCCGCGCGCCCGACGTGCGCCAGGCTTGCGAGGAAGCATACGGAAGCAGTGAGGTGCCTTACGTTGTCGCGCTGCGCGAGCTGCTGGGCTTGATCGGAGCACACGAGTGGCGCAAGAAGGGTGTGGAAATTCCGGCGCTGAGTGGCCGTATCCATCCGCACTACGGGGTGTTCGCGCCGATACGCGGCGAGTATCTCGATCTGGTGGCGGCGGCGCCCTTGCCTTCGTCCGCGCACGGCCTGCCGCTGGCTTTCGATATCGGCACCGGTACCGGCGTGCTGGCCGCGTTGCTGGCTCGTCGTGGCGTTGCGCGTATCGTCGCCACGGATATGGACCCCCGGGCCTTGGCGTGTGCCCGGGAGAACATCGAGCGGCTCGGGCTGGACGCGCAGGTCGAGGTGGTCCAGGCGGATCTCTTCCCCGCCGGCAGGGCACCGCTGGTGGTCTGCAATCCGCCATGGGTTCCGGCGCGACCCAGTTCGCCGCTTGAGCGGGCAATTTTTGACCCGGAAAGCAGCATGCTGCGCGGCTTCTTGAATGGACTGAGCGCGCATCTGGAAGCGGGCGGCGAGGGCTGGCTGATTCTCTCGGACCTGGCCGAGCACCTGGGCCTGCGCTCGCGTGCCGAACTGCTTGCCGCCTTCGATACGGCAGGCTTGAAGCTTGTCGGCAGGATGGATGCCCGGCCGTATCATCCACGCGTCGCCGTCGCTGACGATCCGCTCCACGCCGCACGCGCGGCGGAAGTCACCTCGCTCTGGCGGCTTGCGGCGATCTAGTACCCCAGAAAAAAATTCGGGCACTAGTACCCCAGAAAAAAATTCGGGCACTAGTACCCCAGAAACAACTTCGGGCACTAGTAACTGCGTCCGCTGTCGAAAGGCGGCAAGCGTCCGACCAGGCTTTCCAGCAGCGTGAGTTCGGCATCGCTGTGGTTGATGACATCAGCCGGCACCATCATTTTCGGCATGCTCATGTCGTTATGGATATACAGCGGATGTTCGTGG
>JAQULY010000602.1 GCA_028718445.1 Kiritimatiellia bacterium | reverse complement strand
TGGGAGGGTTTTCGAGCAGATCTAGGCACACATCGGCCGCGAGGGCGGTACGCAGCCTTTCCGCAACTTCAAGGATCTCCGCGATGTCCAACCGCTCTACAGCCTGCTCAAGCTCGGCAAAGGCAGCGCGAAGAGAAGGTCTCATCGGCCGCCCCGCATTTGAGAGGATCTCACAAATCAATGCCAATTGGTCTCTGTTAGGCATTCCTGGTTCCCTTTCGTGTTATTGATGTGTCCGCCTCTTGATTCAGTGCCTCAAAATGCGCCGCCGGGGACTCGCGCCCCGGAACGTGGCCCCTGGTAGTAGGCCACGTCGCCTCGTGCCGGCGCCCATACATTAGTTCTGGCCAGCGTCTGCCGCTGCGTCCTCAGAGACTTGCCGAAATCACATATCCTCGGGCCGCACCAAACCTATCCGCCCCCGGCCAGTCCTTCATCCAGAACTCTGCGTGGCTGCCGCGCTCGGGGTTGATCGCATCGACGACAAAGCCGGACACCCCGTGCTCCTGAATCAGCCATTTGGCTAAAAGGTGGACCTCGACCTTAATGGCTCGGCTGAACGCCACCCCCGGCTCCAGGATGCCATTGCAGCTTCTCCTATCACCCATGTCACCACCGTCTCGCTTCCCGCCATTCGTCTATCTTGTAGTGTTTCGTCTGACGCGCGGCATTGCAGAGCCGCGTGGCTTTGCCGGCCGCCGACGCGAACCGTTCGTAAACTGCAAGCGTCATTAGCGGCCAATCGTCATCGTGAACAGCTTCAAGGGTCGCGATGGCGGCGACGACGCGGTTACCGGCGTCAAGGCGTTCTTGTCTGGTCACAATTCACCTCCTTGTCCACGTTGAACCATCGTTATTCCCTCACCTGATTGAGAACCCGCCACAGCCCCGCAGGAAGGCGGCGAACCATCGGACGGCCTCCACGTGAAAGGCAAATTCCGCGGCTTTCCACTTTCCATGTCCACCGCACATAACGCAGAAGGGGATAGTGTCGGAGATTTCCACTCCTAGCCGGCGGACAGAACATCTTGTACGGCCGTCGTTCTGCGGTTTGCCGGTACCCCTGCAAAAATGGCAGTCGATCGGCGGCAGGGTATCGATAACGGCCTCGCGTTCAGTGGCGTATTGGCGGCACCGACCGCTCGATAGCTCAGCATCGAGCAGGCCGGCCAACGCAATGGAATCGGTGGCATTGAGGCCGTCACCGTCGTTGTAGTACCAGGCGTGACAATGGCCGGCGATCTCCGGCGCCACGGACTGAATGTACTCTGCCAGTGGCCGCCAGCACCACCAGGATGATGCGAAATACTGCGAGATCAAGGTCTTGGGCTCACGCCCATAAATTTCCATAGCCATTTTGATACACCTCCTCCGATATCTAGTTCAACTCGCTTAGGTAAGTCGACGCAGCCTTAATGAGTCTCTCTCTGATGTCCGGACCACCGCGATTCAGTTCCTCGGGCGAGAAATGGACGGGAAGTCTGGCGATTCCAAGTTCCGCACGTTCGGCGTGGTTCAAGGCATGCGTAATCAACGGCAGCGCTACCATGAAATCCTCGGCGTTGAGCATCGACCAGCCGTGGACCGACGCCAGAATGAACAACCCCAGGCGCGAATCGATGGGCGGCTGTGGGTGCTTGCCACGCCGAACTTCGCGGGCTTGGCGCTTCATTACCTTGTGACAATTTGCCGATATAACGTGGACGAAGACACTTGCGGCACTGCACCATTCTCTGAAGGTGTGGCCCTCAATCAGTCCGTCTGGGTCGACGGGAAACGGTTTATACTGGTTCATAAGGTCTCCTTGTGGTTATTCCCCAAGCGATGGATGCAGATTTCGCAAGGCACGGGGGCCAACTGCATCGCCAAGCCCATAATCGCGTGGGAAAGTTCATCGTTGCTTTGTCGGCACTCTGGCGACGCGAATATATGGATGCGGTGATGCCCGTCCTGCATGTTGCCGAGAATGGCCATCGCGCGTAGATTACTCGGATGTGGAATGTCAAATCCCGCCAGCCACACACACTCAAAACGCCGGCAGGAAACGGGGCGCGTTTCATAGATGCCGCACCGACCATCCTTGATGTTTGGGCAGGCGCCGGGATGACCGTCTTCCCGGTGCTGTTCGCAGCACATGCAACAAGTGCCACAGACGCGGGACTTGTCGAGCGAAACGATCTTGCGTGGCTTGTTGTCAAAGTGTTCAATCCCCATCTTCTGCCGTTCGGCTTGCGTGAGGTGAGGAACGATGAGCGGCATAACCGCCAAGCCCTCATCCTCGTTGCATGCGCGGATGCCGGGGCTCGTCGTGTGTAGCCAAAAAAGGCCCAAGCGGCTGTTCATTTCGGGAATCGGTCGTTTGCCCCGTTGTACTTGGCTTAACTGCTTCTGGAGTGCCTTCCGGCTTTCCGCGGACAGCGCACAAACGAGCATGTTCGCGGCAACGCACCAATCCCGAATGGAGTGGCCTTGAAACGTCGTATCTGCGGGGACTTGAAATGGCTCAAAGAGTGGATTCATCGTTTAGGTTCCTTGTAGTGTTTCTCACCAGCGTCAGGGGCAGCTTGGAGCAGTCTGATGTCCGCCCGCAAGTCGGCAAGGTCGCCGGCGGTCAGGGCATCGGATGCCGCGACATATTCAAACCCCTGGGCTGCCATGTGCATGATTCGTTGGTGTTTAACCGATGGTGTTAATCCAGGACACGGTCACCGGGGCCATGATCGCATTGAGCGGATCGGCGGCCGTGGGTACCATGACGGGCGTCGTCGGCACCGCAGGCGCCGCTCTGTTGATCTCTGGATTGTCGATCACGGCCTTGGCCGCCCGTCTGGCGAAAGTCTCCAAAACGGTTCGCCGGTTGCTCTCCCGCAACGAACAAAACCGAGTATTGGCGACCGAGACGGGCCCCCTGGTGTCAATCCGGCGCAGCACCACTTTCTGGCCCGCGCCCCAGAGCGCCGGGATGACCGGCCACGCCTCGACCACCTTCGCGTGCAGTTCGGTCCTGGTCAGCTCCAAGCGGAGACCATTCTTGAGAGATCGCAGATTTCGCGAGTTCCATTTCGGATGCGTGCCGTTTATGCAGCGGCGGTTAAGATTGCCCCACGTCTGGCTGACGAAATTGTTGAGCGTTCTGCGGTGTTTGGCGCGCCTACGTCGCCGCGCCTCTGTCGCATTGGCCCTGACTGCGTTTGCCGCCGCATTGGTCCGTTTGGTCGCGACAGCATCGGCGACCACGTTCACCGCTTCTTCGATGGCCGCCGCTTCTTCTGCTGCGTCTCGTGCCTGTTCG
>JAQULY010000601.1 GCA_028718445.1 Kiritimatiellia bacterium | reverse complement strand
ACGCCGCCGTCCGAGAGTTTGCGCCCGCGGAACTTCTTGCCAACGTCCTGCCCCTCCAGCTTGTTGGCCCACTTGGCGGCATCCGTTTCCAGCGCGGCAATGCGTTCGTCGCGTTTCTGTCCCTGTTCGGCCGCCATGTCCGGGCGATGGGCGATAATCAAGCGAAAGCCCTGCCAAGCCCGCTCCCCCATCACTTCGTCGGTCGCCTTCCGGCACTGCTCATGGAATTCGGCGAGCAGGGTATCGAACTCGCCGTAACGGCGCGCCGGCACCGCCAGAATGAATTCCAGCGCCTTGTCACCCACCTTGATCGCGCGAATGGCGTCCAGGTTATCCAGGGACAACAGGCCGCGATCCGCCACCAGTACCACGCGCTTGATGGGGTAGCGTTTCAAGACCTTCTCGATGGTCGGCACCAGGGTCGGCGCCTCGGCGCTGTTGCCCAGAAGCACCTCGTGGTGGATGGGCAGGCCTTCCGCGGTCTGCACCACGCCCAGCATCACTTGGCGCGCGATGCCGCCTTCCTTCGAGCGGCCGAACTGGCGCATCTCCCCCGGCAACTCCGTGCCGCCCTCGGTGCGGATCGTGGTCAGGTCATAGAAAACAATCGAAAGCTCCTGATCCACCAAGGGCCGCAGAAGCCCGGACAAGGCGGACTCCATCTCCGCTGCGCAGTCGTCCAGGGTATCCATGGTGCGCAGCAGATGTTGGTGCGTGACCGACTCGGCCGGCACCTCCGGCACCCGGCTACCTTCCAGCCAGCGCAGGATGCCGAGCTTCGATTCCGGGTCGCACAGGCGGTTGAAGACCATCACCCGCAGCAGCCGTTCCGCGTCGAACTGGCGATGCCGTCGCAGCACGCGCCGGAAGGCATCCGCAAAACCAAGTTCCTGCCACAGGGCGGAGAGCAGCCAGGTGTCCCCCACTGAAAGCGCCGGGGCGAAGCACACCTCCCCGGAACCCTCTTCCAGCGTCGGGCGCCCGGTAGCCCGCAGCAGCCCATTCAGGAGCGCATCCGACTCGCCGGCCTGCACTGCCTCCAGCCGGCCCAAGGTGGCGATGACCCGCTGCCGACTGGCGCCGGCCTCGTCCCGAAAGGACTCAACGAGCTTCACATACCGCCGCGGGCCAGAAGTGGTGATCTTCACGAACATGTCACGACTCTATACGAGCCATGGCACGACTGCAATAGGTTTCAGAAAATAACGTGTCACTACAGACACCTTCCGGCCGAAAACCTAAGCCGCTGATAAAAAAGGAATCCGGTCGCGATTTATGCCGTTGGCGGGCAAAAGGTGTCGAACTCGGGAGGAACGGGCGGCAACTACAAGCCTTGGCTGACGATCCAGGATGTACCCTCCCGGGGCCGCACGGCACGTCCCACCGGCTGGAAGACCGGCCGGCTACACCACCTCCTCTCGGATATCGAAACGGCGGCCTTCTATCTGCTCGACTGGGACGATCACGTTCTGGATATCCGGGAACAGTATCCCCTCGACCGTGAGAAGACAAGGCAGATCGCTGCCGAGATGGGGGTCGCCCATCCGGCCGATGTCCGGACCAAGGTGGACATCGTGATGACCACCGACTTCCTGGTCGACATCCATGCTTCGCAAGGCAAGAAGACTCTGGCTCTCGCGGTAAAAATGAGCGTAGACCTTGACGATGCACGGACGGTCGAGAAGTTGGAAATCGAACGCCGCTATTGGCAAGCCCAGGAAACTGAATGGGGTATTGTTACTGAACAGGACATGAACAAGGATCGCGTTGCCAATATCCGCTGGGTGCATGAGATGCACTCCATCGAAGGGCTCGAAGTGCCCCACCCGGAATACTGGCAAGACCGGTGCCGCGCCCTTCTTGGCAGCATTGATCGGTGTGGCGGCATGATGGTCAAGCAATTCATGCGCTGGCTGGAGAGCAGCCAAGGGTTTGCTTCTGGCGAGGGCCTGACCGTGATCCGGCACTTGATCGCAACGAAGGTCCTGGCGATAGACATGGACCGCCCCTTCGACAACATGGCGCTTCTGAGCCAGGCGATCTCGGTCCAGGGCAGGCAAGACGCAAGGCGGAGGGCATGAGATGCTGCTCAAGAACGACCTGCTGCGGTACGAGGAGGACGGCCGGACTGTGCGCGTTCTCTGGCTTCGTTCCGACAGCGCTGGGGCAGCCATCATCGATGTGCTCGCGGACAAGGCTCTGCCCAGCATCGTGCGAGTGGAAACGCTGATCCAGGACGTGCAGGAGAAGCGGGCGGGCCTGCTCAATCCCGATCCCTACCTCGTGCTGGCCACCGAAACCGCGCTTCCAGATAGCCATAAAGCCGTCCGAGACAGCGCATGGGCCATTATACAAAAACTCGTCGAAAACGAGCCCGACATCTACCGCTCGGACAGGCGCGGCAAGCTGCTCAAGGCCGTTGTGGGCGAGCACAAGGTCACACTCAGGACGCTCTACCGCTACCTTCGCCGGTACTGGCAACGGGGCCAGACGCCCAATGCCCTGCTGCCGGACTATGCGAACTCGGGCGGTCGAGGCAAGGAGCGCAAGCTCTCCGAGATGAAACGTGGGCGGCCGCGGATTTACGGCGGTCAGGATGGTGTCAACGTGACATCGGACATGCGAAAGGTGTTCCGAGTAGCCATCGACCGGTATTACGGCGAGAAGGGCAGCAAGTTCACGCTGAAGGGCGCGTACGACGAAATGGTTCGCACCTTCTTCAGCGAAAAGCGCATCGATCCCGAGTCGGGGTCGATCATTCATATACCAAAGAGCGACTACGCCGAGGATGGCTTTCCGACGGTCACGCAGTTCCGCTACTGGTTCGGCAAGACTCAGGACACCCTTGACGTCAAGCGGCGCCGGCTCGGAGCCAGAGCCTACGACAAAGACATGCGTGGATTGATCTCGACCTCTGCGGCGGAGACCTGGGGGCCGGGCGCCCGCTACCAGATCGACGCGACCCTGGCAGACGTTTACCTGGTGTCCCGCCTGAACCGAGATCGCATCATCGGGCGTCCCGTTCTGTATGTGGTCATCGACGTTTTCAGCCGGATGATCGTCGGGATGTACGTCGGGCTGGAAGGTCCATCCTGGGTTGGTGCGATGATGGCCCTGGCCAACACGGCGGCAGACAAGGTTGCCTACTGCAAGCAGTTCGGACGGGAGATCGAACCGGAAGATTGGCCTTGCCACCATCTGCCGGCGAGCCTGCTAGGCGACCGAGGCGAGATCGAGAGCCACTACATCGAGACCCTCGCCAACAACTTCCGCGTCAATGTCGAGAACACTGCCCCATAG
>JAQULY010000600.1 GCA_028718445.1 Kiritimatiellia bacterium | reverse complement strand
CGCTTAGCGACTTCATGCGGATTTTTCAGGCGTCGCGGAAACTCCTCGACCGCATCTGCGTCCATGGAAAGCAGACCAGGCAAATTCACTGGCTGTGGTCAGGTTGGGGGCAGCCGCATTGGTGGACCCGTAAGTGGACTCCGCGCGATCAGAACAACTTCATGCGCGCGACGATTCGCGTCATGCAAAAGGAAGTGCCGGAGCCGTGGTGGCTGATCGCGGGGAGGCACGAATATCTGCCGGCGTGCGCGGAGGAAGGTGTCTTAGACAAGACCGTCTACCTGCCATACAACACCATCGAAGGCGAACCCTCGCGGCCGGGCACGCAGGTCAACTTCCGCCAGCAACGCAGGCAGCTCGACAAAGCGGCGCGCTATCCCGGTCTGGCCGGACTGATGGGCAACGTCCAGACGCCGCTGCTTCAATTCCCGCACGTCGGCCATTTCATCCGTACCGCCTGGGATTTCAGCTACCGGAAGCGAACGTCGCAGGAATCCCTGCGCGATTCGGCGGCGCTCGTGTATCCGCGCCATCGGGAATTGCTGGCCGACGGCTGGCTGGCGCTGGCTCCCGGGAACCGCACGCGCGCAGGCAAGCTGGCGGACCGGCTTGAACGGCTGATTCAGACGAACAGCCTGGGACAGCCGGGCGCGGTTGGGCAGAGACTGTTCCCCGGTCGCGATCAATTCTCGCGCGACTTGGTCTGTCAATTGAGGGCCAGCGCGGCATTCGAGGTCCTGTGCGGGACAACGGCACGGGGCGCCAAGGCGGCCGAGTGCGCTCGTGCCGTGGAGGGGTTCCTGGCAGCCGCGCTGGCGTGGGATCATCGCCATGGCTGGTCCGCTTACTGGAACAAACTCGGAGGCTCGTGGACGCTCTGGCCGGTCCAGGACCCCGCGTGCCAGGCGGCTGTGCGCGGCCTGCGAAAGGTGTTGGGCGGGCGCACCATCAACGGGCCCACGGTGGAGGCATTTCTGGCGCCGATCGGCGCACGGCTGGCCCAGCGCCACGACCCATCGGTGGTGGGCCGTTGCGGGATTACGCCTTTGGCGAAAGCGTTGCTTGATGCCAAAGCGAAGCCCTTGTAGACACGGCGTCATCGGCGAGATCGGCGTTACGGATGCGGCGCTGCCCGTCAGCGTCCCGGCGGCGGCTCCTTGACTCCGAACGTTCAACTTTCAATTCTTTACCGTGTAGAACCGCGCTGATAGAATGCAGGCACAGTGATTGCTGTGCTGAGGGCGAGACTATGAGTACTGCCTTGAATCTGCATGCCAGCGTGGATCCCAGCGGCAAACTGACACGCCTGAGCGAGCTTGAGAGGTGCCTTTCGGCGTGTCAGGCCGGCGACCTGCGCGAGCGCATCCGGCTGGCGCGGACCTTCCGCCCGCTGATCCGGTCGCTGGCAGAGAGGCGGGCGGGAAGCAACGCGGAAGAGGTCAACCGTCTCTGCGGGCTCGGGCGCGAGGGGCTCTACAAGGCGGCGTCCAAATACACGCTCAAGGTCGGCGCCCATCATTTCCGCGTCTTCGCGCTGGACTTCATCGAGCGGGAGATGGACAGCAAGACCAGGAGTTTCTGGCAACGCCTCTTCGGCCGCTGAACAGTCATCGCATGCTACCGTCTGCTTCCCATCAAGCCCCCGACGACGTTCCGGCGCCCGCCACGGCAAGTTGCCTCCTCCAGTCCGCGGACGTCACCGCGCCGCTGCCGTTCTACGACATCTTCCGCCCGGACCGTCCCGTCGAACTCGACCTCGGTTGCGGCAAGGGGCGGTTTCTGCTGGCGCGCGCGCGCGCCAACCCGGAGGTGCAGTACCTGGGCGTGGACCGCATGTTGCCGCGCATCCGCAAACTCGACCGCAAGGTGCAGCGGCTGGGTCTAGGCAACGTGCGCCTGCTGCGACTCGAGGCCGCTTACACACTGCAGTATCTGCTGCCGGAACACTCGATTCGCCGCGTCTACCTGTTCTTCCCCGATCCCTGGCCCAAGCGCCGCCACCACAAGCGGCGCCTCTTCGACGCCGTCTTCCGCGAGCTGCTGTGGACGCGTCTCGTGCCTGGCGGCGAGATCCAGATCGCCACCGACCACCTCGACTACTTTGCCGAGATGCAGCGGCAATTGCGCGCCGATGCGCGTTTCGAGGAGGTCGCGCCCATGTCCAGGTCCGACGAGGAGCAGACGGATTTCGAGCTGATCTTCCGCGGACAGGGGCTGCCGATTGGCGCCTGCGGCTTCCGCACGCGCGCCGATGCGGGGGAGCGCTGAGCGGGGTCAGGGGTCAGTGGTTACGCTGGTCTGGAACTCTCAACGCCGAACGTTCACGGCGGCTTGCCGCCGCTTTCCGTAATGTCGTGCGGTTGCGCGGTCCGATACGTCCCGCGCCCTCGCGCGCTTCCCAGCCTGGTAGAAGCGCGGGACCTATGGGACCGCGCAGCTTGGAGCGTTTTTTTGCATTCGTTTAAGACAATCCGATCGACGATTACGGACGACGATTACGGAAAACGAGGAGAAACAACCGAATCGTCAACCGTAATCGTCGCCCGTAATCGTCAACCGAAATGGACGGAAAAAGGGAGGAGAACGCCGGGAGACGGCTGAAGGGCTGTGGGCGAAGGGCAAAGGTCAGTCGGCAAGTAGGCAGTAGGCGGAGCGCGCGACAGCTTAAACGCCTTAGACGCCTACCCTTAAACGGATGGTCTTACACGAGAATCGGGATGAACGCTCAACGCCCAACGCGCGAAAGCTCAGAGTTGAACGTTCGGTTTTCCAGACCCGGTTTGCCGTAAACCGATTGCGCCTCGGCATGACTCCAGGGCGCGGCATAGAAGGGATAGTGCTCGTAGTCGGCTCCTGCCGGCCAGCGTTTCCATCGTTTGTACATCAGCAGCCACTGCGAAGGATGCCGCCTGATCGCGCCGGTCAGCAACACTGTCAGGCGCTGCGTCAACGTTTGCGCATCTTCGTCCGAACGGCCTGCGCACTCGCCCAGCAGGCGACAACGATAACGTCCGTCCGACAAAGCGTGGGCATAGATTACGCCCACGGTGGCGCCGGTCTTCAGCGCCAGTCGAGCCGCGGCACCGGAAACGGCCGACGGCAACCCCAGAAAATCCACCCACAGGCCTCCCAAATATGGATCGGTGTACTGATCCTGAAGGATCGCAACCCACTCCCGCGCGCGCAACGCGCGCAGCATCCCGCGCACCGCGCCCTCGGACATCACGATCTGCTGCCCCATTCTGCGGCGCACGCGATTGAGTCGCCGCGTGGTGGCTTCACTGCCCACGCGCTTGGCGACGCT
>JAQULY010000599.1 GCA_028718445.1 Kiritimatiellia bacterium | reverse complement strand
AGGCCAACGTTCCGCCAGTGGCCTGTTGTGCATGGCCTTGGATATGCCGCTCATGGCGTAGATCAGCATGCCGTCCGCTTTGAAGCACCAAGCCATCCAGGCGTGAACGCGGGACGCGAGCAGGGGTTGGTCGTAGGTGATAAAGGGCGTGAAATCCCCATCCTTGTCCGACCGCGCGGAGCAAGTGTAGAACCAGTACTTCTCGCCATACTTGGCGCGGCGCTCCCGCATGGCGGCGAGCATCTCCTCGGTCAGGCCAACGAGGTTCGGCGCCCAGCAGTCTATCAGGCCCAGAGCCTTACCACCCGAAGCCTCCCTGAGGGGTTCCACGCCGAAGTTGAGCAGGCGCAGTTCCGGCGCCACCTTCCGGTACCACCGGTGAGCTTTGAGCATCTGCAACCAGCGGCTGTTGTCGTTGGGTTCGTCGTAGAGCTCCCAGTAGGATACGTCCAGGAATCCGACCCGCTTCAGCGCCTCCACCAGTTGCGGCAGGTAGGCCGCGTACAGCGGGTTCGGGTCCTTTCCCTTGATGAACTCCGCAATATCGATCTTGTCCCCGGTGCGGCGATCGATCATTTTGCCTCTGCTCAGCCAGGTGAGTGCGGCGGTGTTACAGCCTCCGGAAGCCCAGTAGGAGCTGGCATGGTACTTCTTCGCCAACTCGATGTGTGCTTCCCACTTCGAGAGATCGAAGGTGATGTGTCCATCCGGCTCCAGGTAGATCGTGATGTTGGGTTCCATGATGGTCCAGTCGCCGATCGTGGAGGTCGCCCGGTACCGGGACAGGACCCGCGCGTGGGCCTCATGGAGTTCGAGACTGTAAGGAACCGCATGACCGAAGTAGTACCGCCACGTCCACTGGTTGTACCAGAAGTTGTTCTCCAGGGAATGCTTGTCCGGGATGGAGAAGCCGAATACATGGGCCTCGATATCGCGGGACAGAGCCTGGCCGCCGGCTTGGACCGTGACTGTTCCCTTGTAGTCCCCGGGCGGCGTGTTCTTGGGAACATACACGTCAATCCAGATCGGCTGGACCTGGCCGGCTTGGACAACGGAGGAGGCCAGTTCGGGCGGGGCGAGAATGTCGGGGGTGTAAGTTTCGCTCTCCGCGCCCTGACGAACGTAGTCGACCCTGGCGAACGACAGGTTCTCCGCGGGGATCCGGCCGTTCGCACCTGAAAGGTCCGAAAAGGAGACGCACACGTTGGTGATGGTTTCCCAGAAAGGGATGACGATGAGCTGGAACGACTCCCGCTCATTGCCGGCCACGGCCAGTTTTACGGGCGCGTCGAGGGAGCCTTCGTACAGGGCCTTCCGCGCGACCTTCTCGTCGGGCCCGGCCACTCCGAGAGCGAACGCGGCGGGCGTTCCCGTCTCCGGGAAGAGGTTGACCAGGTGTACGTCGAATCCGATCTCGTCCCAGGCTTTCCGCAGCACGGCCGAGTCTTCCCCTAACATGCGCCAGTCTTTCTGGGAAAGGCTCTCAAGAGCGCCGAGCTTTGCGCGGGACTTCGCGGCGTCATCCGCCAGGGCGCGCACACGACCCCTGAGTTTCTCTCCAACCGGATGTTTGAAGGTTCCAAGCCGCTTCATGGCCTGTGCAGTGCGCTGCAGGATCTCTTCGAGCGGTTCCCGCACGGGAGAGAGCGTGGTCATGGTGCGCCAGGTCAAGAACGGCTTGTCGCCGTCCTGGAACGTGACCCGCAAGTCCCAGGTACCGGCAGAAGTGATGTGGAAGGGCACAACGATCCTCTCTCCGGCTCGGAGGGCTGTCTTACCGGTGGATTGGCCGTTGTGGAGCAACTCGTAGTCACCGCTGGCCTTTGCCGATCCGTCGGTTGTGAATTCGATGGCGCCCGGCCCGTAGGCCAGCAGATTCGTGGACGCCAGCCGCACGACGGGAACCGCTGCTTGGTCGTCACGCCGCATGAAGACGGCCTTGCCATAGAATCGCCTCTCGCCGTGGGACTTGAGCGTGGCGACCCATTCCGTCCACTCGTGCGAGGCCCCCTCGTCGCGGGCGAAATTGAGCCGCCAGAAGTCACCCGGATTGGGCGTGCCCATGGACTCGCCGGGCACGGTCATTTCCGTGAACGGGATGGCGATCTCCAGAGTCCAACCCCAGTCGTGGATACCGGGCACAACCGTCCAGAATGGGTTGAAGGCCTGTCCGAGTTTGTGCGCGCGGTCATACCGGGTTCCCAACGGACTGGCGCACATCTGGAAGAAGGTCTTCTCCGCATCTCCGCTGGGATCGAAGAACATCTCGGCGGTGTCGCTCCATTCGAGCATGTCGCGGGCGTCTTCCTGGGGGCCGAACACAAGCTTGCCCATCTGGTCTTCGTGGAGCTTCCAGAAGAGGTAGAGGTTGTCGGCATCGTAACGCATGTACACCTCGGTCTTCTGGGAGGGAAGGCCGGTGTGTTTGAACAGGCCGAAGGCCTTGGCGGCATCGGCGTCCTTCCAGCATGCATCGTCCATCTTGCCGTCGAGCACGGGCGGCGTGGAGGTCCAGTAGACCTTCACCGTTGCCGTGTCTGGTTGGTTATAGACGATCTCGTCTGCGGTGCAGGCCAATGAGGCGAGAAGGCAGCATGCCAACAGGAAGGCGCAGCGTTTCATCATATGGATTCTCTCGATTCCCGCACACGGTGCGTTTCGTTGCCGCTTCCGCGGCGCGTTTCCAATCCGGCGTCCACGGGACGCCCGAACAGACACATTCGGACGGACGGGCACGCCCTCATCGGACCGAGATCGTCGTGCCGGCCGGCGGCAGCCAATCGAACACGATGCTGCCGGCCTGGCCGGAATAGGAGGGATTGGCGGCATTGGTGCCGCCGGCGGCCGCCGCCACGATGCCGACGCTGTCGTCATGCACTCGCCAGACCGCAATGCGCCCGCCGCCGCCGGCGCCGCCGGTCGAGGACGCGCTGCCACCGCCAGCCGCCTCAATCGATCCGTTGACGCCCGAGAATCGCCGACAGCGGATGTAGACGCTCCCCCCGCCCCCACCGCCGCAGTTGGCGTAGTAGCTCCAGTTGCCGTAGGCCGTGATACGGCCGTCCAGCGTGACCCGGTCACGCGCTTCAATATGGACGGCGCCGCCGCCTATTCCCCCCACATAGGGGGCCCAGGAAAAGAGCCCGGTGCCGCCGCTTCCACCGGCCACCGGCGCATTCGAGGAGCCGTACGGCAAGGCGGTGTTTCGCCCCCCCAGTCCGCCATGGGCCCCCCGGCGTAGTTGTTCGGATTCAGGCCCATGCCGGGACCGTATCCGCGTTCGCCGGGGATGCCGCCGGCATACCCGGCGTAG
>JAQULY010000598.1 GCA_028718445.1 Kiritimatiellia bacterium | reverse complement strand
CCGCCGGGGCCCAACTGAAAAATCTGCTCGATGCGTTCGAAGGTGGCCTTAATGGCCTCCGGCCACATGCGCATGGAGCCATGCTGGCGCTCGGTGATGTCCAGGAAGTTCTGCTCGGCCTCGCTGAGCACCTGGTCGGCGCTCTGGTCCTCGTCGAAACAGGCCGACTCAACCTTGCGCGCGCAGGCGATGGTGCTGCGCAACAGGTGCTTCTGCCGCACAATGTCGATGTAGTACTCGGCGTGCGCGGCGGTCGGCGTGTCGTCAATCAGTTTTTCAAGAAAGGCGGCGCCGCCGACCTCGTCGAAGCGCTCCATGGCCCGCAACTGAGCGGCGGTGGTGACCAAGTCAATCGCGGTGCCGGCGCCTGCCATGGCCTGGAAGGCGGCGAACAGCAGGCGGTGCGGCGGCAGGTAGAACGAGTCCTCGATCAGACCGGACTCGATGCACAGGTCCATCACCCGGCCGGCATCCAGCAGGATGGACCCCAGCACACCCCTTTCGGCTTCGGCGTTGTGCGGAGGCACCCGCAATGGCGCCGCGACCGGTGCCGGCACAGGCGGCATGGCTACTCCTCGACGATCCAGACCTTGATTTCGACGGATACCTCGGCGTGCAGCTTCACGGGCACGGCGAACTGGCCGACTTCATGCAGCGGCTGTTCCAGTTCGATCTGGCTGCGGTCGACCTCGACGCCCTGCTTCGCCAGCGCTTCGACGATGTCGTTGGCCGAGACGGAGCCGTAGAGCTTCTTGCCGTCGGTGGTCTTGGCGCGCACGGTGACGGAGAGTCCCTTGATCTTGGCGGCCTTGGCGCGCGCTTCGGCAAGCTGCAGCCTGGCCAACTCCTCGCGCTCCTTGCGAAGCTTTTCGAGACGCCGCAGTGTCGCCGGCGTGACCGGGCCGGCGAGGCCCTTCGGCAACAGGTAATTGCGCGCATAGCCGTCGCTAACTTTGACGGTCGCGCCGGCCACGCCCAGCGAGGGCACATCCGAAAGCAGCAGTACTTCGATCGACATGATTTTAGGTCCTTCCCGCCGCGGCCTACGCCAGCAGCCCCATGTTGCGCGCCCGGGTCACGCCGAGGCGGATCTGCCGTTGTTGCGCGGCGGTCACGCCCGTGAGGCGCGCGGGCAGGATTTTACCAAACTCGGTTACGAAACGGCGCAAAAACTCGACATCGTCTATGTCGACCACATCGGTGGGGTCGAGATAACGCGAGCGCCGTTTGACGTTCGCGGAATCCGTCTTGTTACGGCGAGCCGTACGATTGTTGCTCTTGCCAGGCATCATGCGCATGTTTCTATGTCTCCTCGTCGCTTTCGTCGGCGGCGCGCGGCGCGCCGTCATCTTGTCCTCGATCGTTCTCTAGAAGGGCAAATCCTCATCGTCCCCGCCGTTCTCCGGGGGCACATCCTCGGTTGCCGGCGGCTGGACCGGCGCGGCGGCGGCGGCCGGACGGCCGCCGCTGGTCTCGCCGCCACCGGACGTAACCGCGGGGCGCTCGCCCACGGCGGTCTGGGCCGCACCGCTCTGGGCCTCGTCGCGGCGTCCCGGGGGACTGCCCAGGAACTGCACGCGGTCGGCGCGCACGCGCAAACGGTTGCGCGACTCGCCTTGCTTGTTCTTCCACTCGTCATAGACCAGCCGGCCTTCGACAAGCATCTTGCTGCCTTTGGTGAGGTAGCGGCTGCATGTTTCAGCCTGCCGGTCCCAGGCGATCACGTCCACATAGCAGACAACCTCCTTGGGCTGTCCGCTCTGCCGGTCGCGGTAGGTTTCGCTTACGGCCAGACGCATTTCGGCCACGGCAGAGCCCGTGGGGGCATGGCGCAATTCGGGATCGCGCGTCAGGTTGCCCACCAGAATGACTCGGTTGAATGCGGCCATTGCTAAATCTCCCGGGCGCGCCGGCACTCGCCGGACGCCGGCGCCACACCATTAAAGCGCCTCGGCACTCTCCGTGGCGGCTGTGCCCGCCGCAGCCTGCGCGACGGCCTGTGCGGCGGCCTCCGCCTTGGCACGGCGCTTGGCGGTCTGCTCGGCCACGAGCTGCTCGCGCCGCTCGTCCACCGCCAGAATCTGCATGCGGAAGACCTCTTCGCTCAGTGCGTAGCGCGCCTTGAGGGCTTGAATCTGGCCGGGGGCGATCTCGAAACGCACGCGCACGTAGACGCCGCTTTCGCGCTTCTTCATGGGGCGCGCGAAGCTGCGCTTGCCGAGCATTTCAGTGCCCACGATCTGGCCGCCCAACCGCGTGATCTCGCCGCTGACCTTCTCGACGAGCTGGTCGAGCGCCTCATCCTTGGGCGCGTTCGTGAAAATATAGAGAGCGTCATACTTCTTCATCATGGGTCCAGCCCTGTTAACTTACCGCCGGCTGTTCCGCGTCCGCCGCGTTCCAGCCGTTGAACCGGTTCATCGCTTCCGTCACGCCCCGTGCCGCCAAGCACAGGACCGCGTCCGCCGCCGCCGCCACCGCGCGCCGCAACAACTCGTCGCGCGCCGGATCGAGACGGCCCAAAACATGTTCTATCAAGCCTTCGCCGCCGGCGCCGCGGCCGATGCCCACGCGCACCCGCGCGAAGGCCTGCGTGCCGCAAGCCGCGATCACGGAGATCAGTCCGCGATGTCCGCCGGCGCCGCCTTCAGCGCGGATGCGCAGGCGTCCCACCGGCAGGTCGGCATCGTCCATCACCACCGTCAACTCCTCAGGCGCCACGTCATAGTAGCGCATCAGCGGCCCGATCGCGTCACCGCTCAGGTTCATGAAGGTCTGGGGCTGCGCCAGCAGCACCGCCTCGCCTTCATGCTTCACCCGCGACAGCCGCGCCTTGAAGCGCGCGTTCAGCCGCCAGGTTCCCGAGAGCCTGGCGGCCAGCAACTCCAGCACATCGAAACCGACATTGTGGGGCGTGCCTGCGTAGGTCTCGCCGGGATTGCCCAGTCCTGCCACGATCTTCACGCCATTGTGTCCGTCGGCCCGACTACTTCTTCGCGGGAGCCGCCGGGGCCTCCCCTTCCTCTTCCTTCTTGCCCTTGGCAATAACTTCAGGCGCCGCCCCCTCAGCCGCCGGCGCGCCTTCAGCCGGCACGCCTTCGACCGCCGCGGGCTCGGCCACTACTTCCTCGGCGATCAGCACCACCGCCGCCACGCAGACGTCGCCGCGCGTGAGCAGCGTGTACTTGTCGCCCAACTTCAGATCCGAGACGTTCAGCGACTGACCCAGCTTGAGCGCGGATACGTCCACCGTAAAACTGTCCACCAGATCCGCGGGCAGACACTCGACGATGACTTCGCGCGTCATCTGCGG
>JAQULY010000597.1 GCA_028718445.1 Kiritimatiellia bacterium | reverse complement strand
CAACCCGACTCAGGAGCAGCGCGCCCAGAGCGACCTGGACCTGATGTATGCCGGCACGCGCGACCGCTTCCTGATGATGGAGGGCGGCGCCGATGAAATCGCCGACGCCGACTTCCTGGCGGCCATGAAGCGGGCGCAGGAAGAGGTCGTGAAACTCGTGGAAGCCCAGCTAGAGTTGCGACGCAAGCTCGGCAAGGCCGACAAGGTCATCGTCGCCACGCCCCCGAACGACGAGAAGATGGAGTTCCTGCGCCGGCAGGGCGGCGAGCTGCTGCGCGCCGCGCTGCTCATACCTGGCAAGCTGGAGCGGCAGACCCGCGTCGCCTCCATCAAGACCGAACTGAACGCCAAGATCGTCGAAAAATGGCCGGAGGTCACGGCCAGCGATTATCTGCACCTGTTTGACGCGCTGGAAATCGAGATTGTCCGCAGCAACGTGCTGGATAGCGGCCGCCGTATTGACGGCCGCGGCGCCAACGAACTGCGGCCGCTCAGCGCCCAGGTCGGGCTGTTGCCGCGCGTGCACGGCTCGGCCCTGTTCAACCGCGGCGAAACGCAGTCGCTCGGCACCATCACGCTCGGCGCCAAGCAGGATGTGCAGGACATGGACGCCATCGCCGGCGGAGACAAGTCCAAGAGCTTCATGCTGCACTACAATTTCCCGCCCTACTCGGTCGGCGAGGTGCGCCGCCTCGGCGGGCTCAGCCGCCGCGAAATCGGACACGGCGCCCTGGCCGAGCGTTCGCTGCGCCCGATCATCCCCGCCGACTACCCCTACACGGTACGCGTGGTCTCCGAGATCATGGGATCCAACGGCTCCTCCTCCATGGCCAGCGTCTGCGTCGGCACTCTCGCCCTGATGGATGCCGGCGTGCCGATCAAGGCGCCCGTGGCCGGCATCTCGGCAGGTCTCTTCACCAGCCCCGATGAAGCGCGCAAGGTGGTGGTAACCGACATCCTCGGCGCCGAGGACCATTGCGGCGACATGGACTTCAAGGTCTGCGGTACGCGCAAGGGCATCACGGGCTTCCAGGTGGACCTGAAGGTGCGCGGGCTGACCTGGGACATCGTCGAGCAGGCGCTGGAACACACCCGCGTCGGCCGGCTGGCGATCCTGGACTTCATGGAGGGCGTCATCGCGGCGCCGCGTTCCGAGATGTCGCCCTACGCCCCGCGCATCACCACGGTTCAGATTCCGGTGGACAAGATCGGCGAACTGATCGGCCCCGGCGGCAAGAACATCCGCCGCATCACCGAACTCTCGGGCGCCCAGGTGGACATCGCGGAAGATGGCACGGTCTCGATCTTCGCCACCAGCGCCGAGTCCATGAAGCTGGCCGTGCGCGAGGTCGAGATGGTCTCGGCCGAACCCGAAGAGGGACGCATCTACGAAGGTACCGTCACCGGCATCAAGGAGTTCGGCGCTTTCGTCGAGATCCTGCCGGGACAGGACGGACTCTGCCACATCAGCGAGATGGCCGACACGCGCATTCGCGCCGTCGAGGACATCTGCAAGGTCGGCGACAAGATGTGGGTCAAGGTAATCGCGGTGGACGACCGCGGTCGCGTCAAGCTCAGCCGTCGTGAAGCCATGCGCGAACGCGACGCCCAAGCCGCCCAACAGTAAGCCGTGTCTGGAGGCCACGCGTCATGATGAATAACGAAGTCCGAGGGCGGTTCCCGCGCAGGCTTCGCATGTTCGGTCTCGCGTTCGCCTGCCAGGCACTGGTGGCGCGCACGGTATGTTCCGGAACGGCGCCCGCAGCGCCGGCGGACCTGCCCGCCGCCACGAACGCGCCGGTGCCGGCGGTCATTCAGGCCGCCGTCACCAACGCGCCCGTCTCGCCGGCCGGCGCCGTGACCAATCCGACGCCGGCGGGCGTGACCAACCCGCCGCTTCCGGCCGCGACCAACGCGCCCGCGGCTGCCGCGCCCGATTCCGTGGCCGCCGCCACCAATGCGACGCCGGTCGGTAACCAGGCCGTTTACGAGGACGTGGCGGTGCTGACCGAGGCGCTCCTGATGGTGCGCAGGCACTATGTCGAGGCAATCCCCTACCAGAAGATCGTCTACGGCGCCATCCACGGCATGCTGGCCTCGCTCGACCCGCACAGCGACTTCCTGGAACCACGCCAGGTCGAGGGACTGAAGGAAGAAACAGAGGGCATGTTCGGCGGCATCGGCATCCAGATCGGACTGCAGGGCGGCTTTCCGTTGGTCATTGCGCCGATCGAGGACTCGCCCGCCTACAAGGCCGGCCTGATGGCCGGCGACCGCATCACGGCGATTGACGGGCGTCCGGCCGTCAATTTCACCATGGATGCCTCACTGAAGGCCCTGCGCGGCAATCCGGGCACGGCCGTCACCCTGACTATCGCTCGCGATGGACAGGAACTCTTCGACGTGCGCCTGGTGCGCGATCAAATCAAGGTCGCCAGCGTCAAAGGCATACGCGTTCTGCGCGGCAATATCGGCTATGTCCGGATAACGCAGTTCAGCGAGCCAACCGCCGAGGCCTTCTCCGACGCGCTGACGGCCCTGCTGACCAACCGTCTGGAGGGCCTGGTGCTGGACCTGCGCGACAATCCCGGCGGGCTGCTCTCGCAGGCCATCGCCGTGGGCCAACAACTGCTGCCGGCCAAAGCCGTGATCGTGACCACCCGCGGCCGCGATGGTGTCCGTCCCGAGGAGACCTTCCGCGCCGACGGGCACCGCCATCTCACCGATATTCCCATGGCGGTACTGATCAATCGCGGCAGCGCCAGCGCTTCGGAGATCGTCGCCGGCGCGTTGCAGGACCACCATCGCGCCGTCCTGGTGGGCGAGAAGAGCTTCGGCAAAGCCTCGGTCCAGAATGTCATCCCGCTCTCGACGCGCCCCGACTGCAGCCTGAAACTGACCACCGCCCACTACTATACGCCCAATGGCCGCCTGATCCATAACCGCGGCATCGAGCCGGACATCGAGGTGCCGCAGCCCCCGGCGGCCTGGCGCAAGGCGCAGATCAAACGCGCTTACGAAGAACAACCCGCCGCCTTTCCCGCCGACAAACGCGAATCGGTCGAGGGCGTGAGCGACGCCCCGCTCGAACGCGCGTTGGACGTGCTGATCGGCGTGCGCGCCTTCGGTTCAGCCGTCAAGCGATGACCATTCTGGGCATCGAAACCTCCTGCGACGAGACCGCCGCAGCCATCGTGCGCGACGGGTGTCAGGTACTCTCCAGCATTGTCCACAGTCAGGTCGCGTTGCACGCTCCGCATGGCGGCGTCGTACCCGAGATCGCCTCGCGCAGTCACGTGGAGCGCCTGCCCGGC
>JAQULY010000596.1 GCA_028718445.1 Kiritimatiellia bacterium | reverse complement strand
ATTTTGCCGCGCTCGACGCGGTGTTCGACGACTGGCACGGGAGCGAACCTGAGCCAATATACAATCCCGCCAACCAAAGCAACGACGACGGCCAACTTCGTGGCGCGCCATAACCACCGTCCCACGATGCTTCTGAATCTGCTCATCGCCTACGCCTCCTCTTTCCGTCTGAATGCCCATCCCCGCAACTTCTGCGGATTCGCTCTGAGCACTGGTATGACGTGGCTGGACCTGGGGCGAGAAGCTCGTCAATCAGCTTGCGCCACCGATTGAGCGTCTGGTCGTTCAGGCGGTAATGCACGTAATAGCCGCGTTTCTCGCCGATCACCAAGCCCGCATCGCGCATCACCCGAAGGTGTTGCGACACCGCCCCCTGGGTCACGTCGAGATGGGAAGCGATCGCGCCAACGCAGAGGTCGCGTCCCTTGAGGACCTGCATGATCCTTAGCCGCGTCCCCACGGCAAGAACTCCCAACGAGCTAGCCAACTTATCCATCTTGCAAGCCATATATTAGCCTCCACTAATATGCTATCATGTACGTGGAGACTTGGCAACCATCTTGCAGAAGGGAAAGATTCTCAGTATGGCACTAACCACGGTCGATAGTGCAGTGGAAATCTCCACCTGCCAAAAGACAACAACCTTGTTGTTCCCGACAAGAATTGCCCCAGAGTACGGCGCGAGTCAGATGCAATAATCGAGGAGGAACTCTTCTTCTGACGTGTTTGCAGACTTTTTGTCGGCGCGGCCCAGCGTTTCAGCCAAGCGATGAACGACCCATTCGATCTCCTCGGCGGTCGTGTCCAGCCCCAGGCTGAAGCGGATAGCTCCCATGCCGACGTTTATCGGAATCCCCATTGCCCGCAATACGGGCGAGATTTCCGCGCTGCCGGCATGGCACGCCGAGCCGGTGGAGGCGGCTACCTCGGGCACTTGGGCGAGGATTTCCGCTCCCACCTTGTCTATGAAGGAGACGTTCAGCGTGTTCGGCAACCGATGTTCAGGATGGCCGTTGAGAACGACTTGATTTCCGAACAACTCCGCCAGCCGCGTCCAGAACAGGTCGCGGAGCCGTTGGACCTCGGCCATGCGGCCGATGCGGGCCTGGGCCAATTCGCACGCCGCTCCCAAGCCCACGTCAAGTAGCACGTTCTCCGTGCCCGCACGACGGCCCGCTTCGTGGCCCGCGCCGTGAATGAGAGATTCCAGCTTGACGCCCTGCCGAATATAGAGTGCCCCGACGCCCTTGGGCGCATGGAACTTGTGACCCGCGATCGACAGCAAGTCCACACCAAGTTCGTCCACCCGTGTGCCGATCTTGCCCACGGTCTGGGCCGCATCGGTATGGAACAGCACGCCATGCTCTTGCGCAACCCGCGCGATCTCGGCAATTGGCTGGATGGTTCCGACTTCGTTGTTGGCGTGCATCACCGAAATCAAAATGGTCTGCTTGGTGATCGCTTTGCGGATGTCGTCGGGATCGACCGTGCCCGTGCCGTCCACGGAAAGGTATGTCACTTCAGCGCCGAGCGTCTCCAGGAACCGGCACGGTTGAATCACTGCTGGGTGCTCAATTTGCGTGGTGATGATGTGGCTGCCGCGCCAGCGCAGAGCGAAGAAAACGCCCTTGATGGCGTGGTTGTTCGCTTCGCTGCCGCCGCTAGTGAACACTATCTCCTCGGGCGAAGCCCCCAGCAGCGCGGCGACCTGTTCGCGCGCCCGCGTCACGGCGGCCTTCGCCGGACTGCCGGCCCAGTGGGAACTCGACGGATTGCCAAAGTTCGCCTTCAGGGAGCCACTCATCGCCTCGGCGACTTCCTGGGCGATGGGGGTGCTGGCGTTATAGTCAAGATATATTTGACGCATGGCTGGTATCCTCCTCTCAGAAGCTGACGACGCGATCGGACTTTGCGATCAACTCATACAAGTCCCTCATCGTGGAGAGCGGACAGACCTCCGACTCCTCCTTGGCCCTGAGTTTCAGGCATGTGCCACAGGCGGCAATTCGTCCGCCCGCCGCCAGCAACGACTCGGCTTGTCCCCGCACGTCGAACTTCTCGGTGCTAATCTGGTCGAGTTCCACGCCTTTGCCAAGGAGAAACACGACAACCTCATCGCCCTGAGTCGCGGAGAAGTTCGCCAGCCGCAAGGCATTGAAGGCGGTTTCGGGATCGTTGCTGAAGAGAATCAGCCCAAGTTTCATTTTGTTGCCTCCTCTTGCGGAATGGAAACACTTGTTTCGACCGGCAACCCTCTGGCTTTCCAATCCCATACGCTCATATCCAGCCGTGCGGCGCGAAACCCCGCCTTCTTGAGCGATTCCACGGCCTCCAACGCCAGAACGCAATACGGCCCACGACAGTACGCCACGATTTCCCGGTCCTTGGGCAAGTCGTTCAGCCGGGCCGGCAACTGATCCAGCGGGATCGAGATTGCTTGCGGCAAATGGCCGGCCTGGAATTCCTCGACGGGCCGCACGTCGAGCACCGTCGCTTCTCCGTCACGAACACGCCGGAGCAACTCCTCGCGGTCCACCTGATGAAAGCCGCGATGCCCCTTCAGGAGGCCACGAACGGTCTGTTCCACTTCGGCCAACCGCGTCTCGGCCACGGTGCGAAGGCTGCGGATGAAGTCCACCACGTCCTGGCCGCTCAAGCGGTAGATCACCCGGACGCCCGACTTCTCGGCCTCCACCAGCCGCGCCCCTCGCAGCACCTTGAGATGCTGCGATGCGTTGGCCTCGGACAAGCCGGTCAGGGCCGCCAGCGAGTCCACGTTTCGCGGCCCCTGGCCGAGCAGGTCCAACAGTTCAATCCGCTTCGGGCTGGCCACGGCCCTGCCGACCCGTGCGAACTGATCGCAAATCGCCTCGGTGAACTTTCGGTTGACGCCCATATACTCAACTCCTCAATTATCTAATTGATTATTATAGAAGATATGTCGGCAAGTCAAGACTTCTTCCGCCAACGAAATCTCGACCCGTCGAGAGCAGATCGTAACTGATTGTGCGGCTATCACTTATGTCTCACACAACTGCCTGCCGCTCCAGTCTGCACACCCCCCTGAAATGGTCTGTGTTGTACCTGCCCCCGTTTGTCGCAAAGTTGGTGAAAGAGTAAACCATCGCCCGGCCGAGCGCCAGCCACGAGGAGTTCACATGAATACGGATCAGCGGGGTGATGCTGAGCCAAGTGACTGCACGGCCTCAGAATGGCGACGGTATCTCTCCGCCCGCGCGAGTGCCGAGCGCTTGCCACACGCCAAGTTCGACGGAGTTCCCTACTGTTCGGACAGAGCCGTCCATGAGAAGCACGTTGACAACGC
>JAQULY010000595.1 GCA_028718445.1 Kiritimatiellia bacterium | reverse complement strand
GGCCGATGACCTCTTCGAGCGGATCGGCGGCGTGCACCATGAGCTGGTAGACGAGCATGCGCTCGCCGGGGCTGCGGCGCAAGTAGGGCGAGCGGTGCAGGTCCTCGTTCAGCACGTGTCGGGCGGACAGCATCTCGGTGAAGAAACATCCGCAGCCGCCGCCCTCGGCCACCAGCCGGCGAAAGGAGCAATGCGTGATGCCAGCCAACGGCGCGAGGCACAGCGCCGGCCTGAAAGTCAGTCCCCTGATGTTGGCTTTGGAAAACACGACTTCGAGTCCTCAGGAGTGACCGCCGGGCCACGTCACCAGCTCGGCGCGATGTCGCTGGCAGCCGTAACAGCCCAGATGATCGGGACGCAGCGTGTCGATGTTGATGTGAAGAATGCGCATGCAATCTGTCCTTCCCAAGGCGGGCTATCGCCCGCAACCCAATCGAACCGCAGAGTGACGAATAATGAACCGCAGAATGTCGAAGTCAATTCCCCACCCGACTGTGAGAACTGCCATAATGCCGGTCATTCGGCAAGAGGATGAAATGCAGGGAATGCTGAACATGTCGAGTTACGCCCTCCTGGTGGGGGCGATCGGGCAGCATGTCTGGCACTTGCCTTCAGATGGCCACATTCCGGTCACCGCCGCTCGCTGCCTGATGTATTTCGGATGCCTGAGCTTCATTCCGTTCTTGCTGGCAATCAGAAGAAGGGCGGAGGTAAAGAAAGATGACTGGACGGGAATGGCGGCCTTCACTGTCATCGCATGCATACTCTCTCAAAGCGTGTCCACCGGGCTGACCACCCCCATCGGACCCTTGTTCAGCACGTGCGTGTAGATCATGGTGGTCTTGACATCCGCATGGCCCAGAAGTTCCTGCACGGTGCGGATGTCCTGTCCCGCCTCGAGCAGGTGGGTGGCGAAGCTGTGGCGGAAGCAGTGGGGCGTGAAGCGGATGGTGAGGCCGGCTTGTTGGACCGCCTGTTGGACGGCCCGCTGCATCCATTGCTCGTCCAGATGGTGACGACGCACATGGCCGCTGCGCGGGTCAGTGGAATAGCCGTCGGCAGGGAAGACGTATTGCCAACCCCATGCGAAGGGCGCGTTCGGGTACTTCTGCGCCAATGCGCCCGGCATTTCGACCTCGTGCATGTTCCGTTCCTTGTCGGCGTCGTACAGGCGCCTGCGCCGTTTCAGCCACTCGCACAGGTCCGTCTCAAGTATGGTCGGCAGCGGGACATAGCGGTCCTTGTCGCCCTTGCCGCCTCGGACGACGATGCGATGTTGGTCGAACTGGATTTCCTGAACGCGCAAACCCAGGCACTCGTTCATCCGCATCCCCGTTCCGTACAGCAGGCGGCCGATCAACCGCTCGCGGCCCTCAAGGCGGTCGATGACCGCCTTGATCTCGGTCCGGCTGGCAACCACGGGCAGCCGGAGCCCGCGACGCGCGCGCGGGAAGTCGCTGAAGTCCCCGATCTCCTTCCGGATGACCTTCTTGTAGAGGAATACAACCGCGTTCAGGGCCTGGTTCTGCGTGCTGGCGGCCACCTGCTTGTCCACTGCCAGGTGGCGAAGGAAGGCATGCACATCCGGCCCCCCTAGTGTTGACGGCTTGCGCCACTTGTGGAAGACCACGTACTGCCGGATCCAGCCCAGATAGGTCTGCTCGGTGCGATAGGAGTAGTGCTCCATGCGCAGGATTTCCCGCGCCTTGGCGTCGAGTACGCGCCAGTTCACGCCGCCCGAAGGCGGAGGTGCCGGAGGCGCGGCCGCATCAGGGCGGCCAACGGCCCGAACGGGTGTGCGCTCCGCAACGGCGGCCGGCTTGACTGGCGGCGGCAACGTGCCGTAGAGTGATTGCGTGGATCCCGCTAGCCGCTTCGGTTGCGTGCCCCTTGTTCCGGGGAGTGCCGCAAGTTCAGGTGTGCCGGGCTTCACGATGGGAGCGCTTTGTACATGCCGTTCCGTCGCATCAGGTCTAGGTCCCAAGGCGATGCCGCGGAACTGCTCGTAGTACAGTTCCAGGGCATTCCGCGCCTGTTGGACATGCCAGTTTGTCACACCTGGCCGTGTCAAGAGCGCGCCGAGGAACCCCTCGATCTCCGGTCGCCCCAGATCCCGTCGCTGTCGACCCGGGTTCTCGGCGAAGAACAGCCTGACCCACCCCAGGTAATACGGGATCGTCTTTTCTTGGGCTCCGGCCTCCCGGAGAACCTTCTCATAGCCCCCCGGCCAACTTGGGCTGGGGTTGAAAGGCGCCGCCGCCCGGGAGCCTTGAGGCATATCACACCTCCTCGTTTGCGCTGCTATGACTCATACAGGGCGTTTTTTTACAGCCAATATTATGGATTGTCAAGCATCTTCTTGAGGCATAGCGGCGGCCGCGATGGTATCGGCCGCTGCTATTTTTGAGGGCTAATACCATGTTGTGCGAGAGAAAATGAAGAATCTATCCAAAGCCATTCTCGGTTCCTTCGGATGCTTGGCGACCCTTGCCGTCGGCTTCGTCCTGTTTCTTGTGCTCTTCTCCCCCTTCATGGATGACGCACCTGACCGCGGATGGACGCCTCTGCATCACGCCGCCGAGAAGAACGATATCGACCAGATCAATCAGATCCTCCTCCAAGGCGGAAATGTTGACGCCCCTGACACGAGTGGCTGCACACCCCTGTGGGTTGCAGCCGCTTACGGCAGTCTCGATGCCGCAACCGTTCTCGTCACAAACGGAGCAAACGTAAACGCGGAGACTTCCGGTTCCGGCAACCCCGTAGCTCGTGCGGCAATGAACGGACATCCCCGAATTGTCGAACTTCTCGTCCAGAACGGCGCGGACATTCACGGCAAGTACGATCGGGGGTACACCATGCTCCACGCGGCGGCCTGCGGCGGCTCCGCGACCTGCACCGAACAAGCCCTGTCGTACGGTGCAGATATCAACGCAAGGAACTCCATCAATCAGACGCCACTGTACCTAGCAGCCGCGGGTGGACATACTGATGTCGTCAAGATTCTGCTCGCCCATGGCGCGAACCCGAATATTCCCTGTGACATCGGCAGGCATCCCCATCCGATCGACGTTGCGCTTGAGCGGAAGCATCGCGAGATCGTCAAGCTCCTTCGACAGTCAGCTGGGGAGAAGGAATGAGACCGCACAACAAGATGAGTGCACGCTATCGTCGCTGGCGCGCCGAAGCGTGACTCACGACGTTGGGTTATTGGCGCGGCCCCGGATACCGTCGGTGCCGAAGAATTTGCGCGTCATACTGAAACACTCCCGCGGGGATGGGGGCTTCCCCGGACATTATATCAAGACTTGTACCAGAAGCTTACGGC
>JAQULY010000594.1 GCA_028718445.1 Kiritimatiellia bacterium | reverse complement strand
CGTCGCGGCGCACCGCGTCGACGTGGATCATCCAGCCGTTGCCCAGGCCGGACAGCGCCTGATTGATGCGGAACGATACCATCTCCCTCTGCGTGTCGGTGCTGCTGGCGTTGTCGTCGCCCTTGTAGAGCCAGGCCGCCATGAACGAGCCGTTCTTGCCGACGACGATGCCGTCGTCGACCAGCGCCGCGTAGTTCAGCAGATCGGCGAAGCCGGCATCCTTCGAGCGATGCCGCTTCAGTTCCAACAGGCTGTGCGTCGCGCGGATGCGTGAGTACAGCAGGAGTAGCATCGCAACGCCGAGCGTCGCTATGGCGATACTGATGGAGGTGATCATCTGTACTGCCTCCCTTGGCTGTTGGTATTGAGGCGGAAAGGCGTGCTGCGCGCCGGATAGTAAGGCTTGTATCTGCGATGGCGCAGGTAGACGAAGCGCAGCTTGGGGTCGGACTTCGCCATCCGCCGGCACAGGAACAGCGCGCCGAACCAGAGAAGAAGTCCCACCACCGTCGCCCTCAGCTCCTGCGCGCTGAAGATCAGCGCGAACGCCATCAGCCCAGCGAACATCACCAGTTCGCGGTCGCCGCCCATGAACAGGCTTTGCCGGTTGCCGGCCCGCCGGATGGGGATAGCGCGCAGGGCCATGGCTATGCCACCCAGCCCGCTGCGGCCCGCGCCGCGCACAAGGCTTGTGTCGCGGCGGGTTCGACCATGGATGCGACGACTGCGCCGCGACCGAAGAAGGTGCTCATCACGTTCTGTGCGCCGACCAGCAAGGCCATCACCAGCACCAGAAAGATCAAGGTGCGGAAGAAGCCGTTGAGGTCGCCACCAAAGATCAGCACGCCGCCGGAAATGACGATGCCGATGATGGCAAGTGAGAACGCCACCGGCCCTGTCGCCGAGTTGCGCAGGTTGGTGAGCCAATCCTCGTACGGAAGCGAACCCCCGGTCCCCGTGGCCGCGTGGGCATGTTGTGGAATGAGGATCAGCCAGGCGATCAAGACGAGGAACGCGATGTACGCCGCCTTCGGATGGCGGAACGTGCGTGGAATGGAGTGAGGGAAGGTTTGCATTTTCAGGCTCCTAGATGGTCTTGGTGTGGTAATGGCCATTTGCGTATCCGGAGATCTCCATAATTTCCTGGACGCGGCGGCCGTCGGGGGCGCGGGCGATATGGACAACCAGATGAACCGCCTCGCCGATCAGCGGTTCAATGTCGGATGGCGCCGCCTCGTTGCGACTGACGAGGGACTTCAACCGAGTCAGGCCGGCTTGGGTGCTGTTGGCGTGCAGGGTTGCCGCGCCGCCTTCGTGGCCGGTGTTCCAAGCGTCGAGCAGATCGAGGGCCTCGGCGCCGCGCACCTCGCCGACCAGAATCCGGTCGGGCCGCATGCGCAGGATGACCTTGAGCAGCGCCGTCATCGGCACTTCCAGGGTCGTGTGGTACTGGACGTAGTTCTCGGCGGAGCACTGGATTTCGCCGGTGTCTTCGATGATGCAGACCCGTTCTATCGGATCGCATCGCACCATTTCGTTGATGATCGCGTTGACCAGCGTGGTTTTGCCCGAGCCCGTTCCGCCGATGACGAGGATGTTGCGATGCTCCCTGACCGCGTTCCGGATTGCGTCGTAGTGCTTCCACGACAGCACCTCCGTGTCGACATACTGTTCCAGCGTGAAGATGGCGATGGCCTTCTTCCTGATGGCGAAGGTGGGCGCGGCCACGATGGGGGCGAGTTGGCCGGCGAAGCGCGAGCCGTCGAGCGGGAGTTCGCCTTCGACGATGGGCATGGCCGCGACGACTGTCTTGCCCAGGCAGCTGGCCACGGTCCTGATCAGGGCCTCGCCCTGCGCCGGCCGGAGAGTCCCAATGCATTTCATTGGTTCGCCCAGGCGTTCCTGCCAAAGGCGTCCATCGGCGTTCAACATGATCTCGACCGTTTTTGGATCATGCAATGCCGCCAGCAGCACCGGCCCCATGTCGCGCTCGAGTTTCCTCTTTGCGCGCTCAATAAGGGAACATAGATCTTCAGACTCAGCCATGATCGGTCCAGAAAAAATTGCGTTTACCGCATCGAACATAACGAATGCTATACCGATGAAATGGCTGTTCTTAGACATAGGACAAAGGAAGGCCCTGCGCGCCGAAGAATTCGGCGACATGGTCTTGCGTTGGCGTAAAAGGAGGGTGGGATGCCGCCGGGGCCTGCTACACCGGGGCAATGATTGAAACTAGGATCTTCTTTGGTCGACCAGGCGGACGTTGGCGGCGTCCCATTGCCGAACCTTGAAGGCCTGGTACTCGGTAAGGACGGCGGTGATGCGCACCATGCCGAGAGGGAGCCGCTTCACGGCTTTCCCTCCGGCCAAGGTGTCGATATCCTTGCTGCTGAGATCGCTCGTCTCCAGCAGCGTCGGCAGGGGGGCGTCGAGCGCGTTGGCGATGGACTCCATGATCTTGAGCGACGGGTTCGCCTTCCCGTTGGTGAGGTCGGATAAAAAGGACACGGATATGCCGGCCAAGTTGGAGAGCTCGTTCTTGGTCATTCCTCGTTCGTCCAACAGCCGCAGAATGTTGGTGAAGAATATTTGGTTATACACGGTCGGCTCTGCTCCATTTTGAGCGGCCACAATTTTAGCCGCTAAAGGCGTCGAAATCTGCTGCTGGCTTGGCCTACATCATTGGCATGTCGCTGTCATAACCACTATAGCGCCGATCTTACCCGCGATGTATGAGGTTCGGCAATCCTTCGGCGCAATGTTTCTACGCGCGGAAGATCGCGATGTCTTTTAGGCCCAATCCGCGACGCCAAGATGACGCGCGCTTGATACGGATCAGGTGCCTGTGCGGCGAGGCGTAGAACGATGGTGGCTCGAACTCTTGGATTGGAACCGATATGTCGAGGAACATCACGATAGTCCAGCTCGAAGGCGCCATCAATCGTTGCAAGAGCGAGCGTCCCTTCTTCAACGGTGTGCTGCCTGGCGATATGCGCCTGCTGGCGGACCTGTATGGAGAGATGATCTATCGCCGTCTCGACAGTGTCGCTGTCGAATCGTTGTCGCCCGCGCTGCTGGCGGTGCTTGGCGCGTGGATCGATGCGGCGGCGGTCGAGCCCGGCGCGGCGCCCGCCGGGACATGCGGCACCTCCGCCGATCCTGGCGCTGATGATTGCGAGGCCTGCCAATAGTCCGGCGCATTCAGTAGATCAATCAAAGGGAGACCGCCATGCTCAGCTGGGTAGATGAGGAAGGAGCGCCGCGACAGGCGAGGGCGGCCATGGCCGGCCGGGCCGTGTACCGCCGCGTCGACGCCGACGACAAGCGCA
>JAQULY010000593.1 GCA_028718445.1 Kiritimatiellia bacterium | reverse complement strand
TGCCCCCCCCCGGTCCGGAGCACCGCCTGTCCTGAGACCGGCGCGAGCCTCCCACGAGGGCTAGCGGCCGCGTCTGCAATCTGCCCCGGAACCGTCCTCGCCGCCGCTGCTCCAGACCGACGGCGCCGCTTTCAACCGATCGAGCACGTCCGTATAGTATGCGACCTGCTCCTGTATCATGCGCTTGAGCAGCGCCACGAGACGCTTCGGCATGGGGTACGTGCCCTTGAGGCATTCGTGGATGAACGTGGCGCTGCAGCCGTACCGCCGCGCAATCGAGGTCTTCCCGATTCTCAACGCCTGGACGATCTCGCGCAACGACGCCAACCCGCAACCATGCTCACACCCAGGCATTGCGTCGAGTCCTCAAGTTCCCAGCGCGGTCCGCGGGGCTTCTGTGCGGATTTCTCCCCGGCGAACGCGGATCGGTACGGAAAGACTGCGGGCGTCAAACGCGTGCGGAGGTGCGGAGGATTCTCTCTTCGCAGCGGCCTTATACCACTTATGGTATGAACAGTCAAGTCCCATGCCGGCCGGGCAGCGATTCGGCAACCGCGGGCTGTGAAGCGTGGTGGAACTTGGCGAAGCGCCGATTTGGGGGATGTGGATATTCGCATAGGCCGCTGAGGGGCGGATTGGGGCGGCGCGGGCGGCGTCAACCGCCTGAGCAAAGGGTCGGGGGCGGGCCATGGCGGCAGTTGAGCGGACACGCCGTCCGGCGCGCGAGGGTCATGGATAAGGGCCGGCCGACGAGTCGTCAGGGAGGGGCCAGGCATCGGACGAAGCCAATGGCCTGGCGGAAGTCGGCGGCGATTCTTTCGGCCCAGTATTTCGCGGTGTGTCCGGCGCGGCGGACAGGCTTGAGGTTCCTATTAATGAAGGCGTAAAAGAGGTTGAAGACAAGCATCGTCACGAGCCAGAAGGCCAGGATGGCATTGAGGGTGTGCTTGTAGACGTGGTCGGCATGCCAGTCGTTGACCAGGGCGTTGAAGCCGCCTTCGTTCTCGATGGCCCATCGCCCGTGGCCGAAGCGCAGGATGCCTTCGGTGCGCAGGCGGGTCTTCGGGATGCTGGTTCCCCATATCCATTCCGAGACGCGCTGCTCGGGCTGGCCGTCGCGCTGCCGGCGGACGGTGGAGCGCTCCAGACTCCGCACGACGCGCACGGGCCTGTCGATGTTCTCCCAACTGGCGAAGCCCTCGATGTCCCAGCATTCGCACCGGGTCCTGCCGCGCCAGAGGATGGCCGGGGGCGCACCGTCGAAAAGCGCGCGCGCGTCTTTCATAAGGTCGCGGCGCTCGTCCTTGAGGACGGCGATCGCGTGCTTGCCGCGCCGGGTGACGAAGTTGAAGAAGTCGGCGCGCAGATACAGTCCGTCGGCCACGACGAGATCGAAGGCCCTCGGATACTGGCGCAAGACCCGTTCCAGAAGCCGGATCGCGCAGGCGACCTCGTCTTCGCCGGGCCGCTGCATCTCGCCGTCGAGGGGCAGACGTTCCCCGCCGCACAAGAGCGTCGCCGCCACCAGGCGGTGATAATACTGGACGCGCTGTCCTTTCGCCGTGTGGATCGTCCGCCTCAGACAGTCCGGGCAGCACCGAAGGAAACTCGACGAGGATTCGTGCCCGTCGAGTATCAGCCCGGTCCAGCCGCCGAAGAACGCCGGCAACGATTTGTTGCGCTTCCGGCAAGAATAGACCGCGCGCAGGACGCCTCGCACGTCCTGGACATCGAGCGCATCCATGACGCGGCCGATGGTCCGCGCGCTGGGCAGGCCGCCGCCGATCAACGAAGGCCACCCGCGCTCGCGGCGGGACTGGCCCAGGCCGTGCAGACTGCCCAGACGCAACAGGCCCATGACCACAACCGCGCGCAAAACCCGGACCGGAGGAATCCTCGGCTTTATCCGGCGCTGCCGACTCGCCGGGCGCTCCCGGACGCCCGCCAGCAGAGCGTCGAGATCGAACACCTTCCTTGCGTGCGTCCACAGCCGGCGAAAGATGATCAGTCCCTCCGCCGCCGAACCTTCGCCTCATACACCCCGGAGAGCTTGTCGAGAAGCTCCCGCGCCTCGCCGTAGCGCTTCACCCAGCGCCGCACGCGTTGCTCAAACTCCTTCGGGACGTAAAGCTGCACCGTCCGCCCCGCCTCCCGATACACCACGTACATCGCCTCGTGCCGTTCGCCCTGGGCGCAATGGCACGTGCTCTTCCCGCACACGCGCCGCCGCACCGAAACGTTTCCGCGCATCAAGCCGTCCTGTCGGAGCAGCCCCAAAGCGCGCCGCCGCCAGGCCGACTCCTGCCAGGACTTTCCGGGCTTCTTCATGGCCTCCCTCCTGTCTGGTATCCTATTATATACCAGACTGCGCCCGATGTCAAGCAAAATGACGAATGCGAATTTGCCCGCTGGATGATCCCCGGCCCCTGCCCCATGCGGCGAAAAGACTTACGCCCTGTTCAACAGATCAATTGCCGAATCGCTGCCCGAACGTATGCCGAAAGTCCAGGCACCCCCAGTGCAAGCCGGCCTTATGATTTGCCGTGCGGAGAGCGGCGCTGAAGTTGTCGGCGTCCCAGCGCTTGCCTTGGGGGCTGGGGAAGTACCAGCCTCCGGGCGTCGGGCGCGGAGAGTAGCGGTCAAGGTGCCAGCGTAGAGAACTGCTTATCGGGACTACGCGGTTGACCTTGGTCTTCGGCTGCCAGGATTCGCCGGCGATGGTCTTGGCGCAGACACGAATCATGCCGTTGGGGCCGGCCTTGAGGTCCACGTCTTCGACCGTCAGCCAAAGCGCCTCCTCGCGGCGGAGTCCGGCATAGATGTACACGGCGACCATGGTTTGAAGCTGCGGCTTGGCCTGGAGGGTCTTCAATTGCTCCTCGATCTGTTGGAGCGTGAGGAATCGAATCTGCGGGGCGTGTTCCTTGTAGCGTTCGACCTGGGCGGCGGGGTTGAGGTTGTCGGGCGTCCTGACGCCGCGCTGTTTGATTGCCCAGTTGAAAAGCCGACAGACGATCTCGCGGTAGCGGTTGGCAGTCTTCGGCGCGAGTCCCCTGCTGCGGACCTTCTCCGCGATGAATGCGGATATGTCGGCGGTGGTGATCTCCTCCAGGTGGTTGACTTCGATGCTCGGGCTGCGCTTCGGGGGCAAGGGCCGCTTCTCCTGGCGGGCCTTTCGCTCGGCCTGATTCTCGAGGTCGGCGCAGATCGGGCCGAACATTTCTCGGAGATAGAAGAGGTCGGCGCGGGCGCTGCGGGCGGTCTTCACGTTGCGCACCTGGTGGGCGTACGCCGTGACGATCTGCGCAAGGGGCGTCCGGGTGGCAAAGGGAAGCCTGT
>JAQULY010000592.1 GCA_028718445.1 Kiritimatiellia bacterium | reverse complement strand
TTGCATGCTCTTTACGGACATCTCCGCGGCGTACATCGAGGGCGGCGCCGCCATGCGCGTTGCCGGCGCCGTGATGGGCGCGTCCCTGGCGGTGTTGCTGCTGGCGGCGGCCGGGGCGCGGCTGTGGCGGCTGCCCGGGCCGGCGGCGCGCGCATGCATCCAAGGCGCATTCCGCGGTAACCTGGCCTACGTCGGTCTGCCGGTGGTGATCTACGCGCTGAGCAGCCATCCGGATGCTCGCGCCACGGCTACCCTGGCGCTCGCGCCAACCATCCCCTTTTTCAACGTCGTGAGCGTGCTGGTGTTGCTCAAGTCCGGCGGGGACAGCCCTGCCCGCCGACTGGTCCGGTCCCTGGTCGAAATCGCCCGCAATCCACTGATTATCGCGTGTCTGCTCGGTCTGGTCGCGTTGCGCTATGGCGTGCAACTGCCGGCGCCGCTGCAGCGCACCGTCGAGGGTGTCGGGCGGCTGGGTCTGCCGGCGGCGCTCTTTTCGCTCGGCGCCACACTCACCTGGCAGCGCGTGCGCGGTCACGCCCTCTTGGCGACGGGCACAGGACTCTTCAAGGTCGCAGTCGCACCGCTGGCCGGCGTCGTCGCCGCGCGCCTCTGCGGTCTGCGCGGAGAGTTGCTGACGGTCTGCCTGCTATACATGGCCGCGCCCACGGCCGTGGCCTCCTACGTAATGGCCGACCAGATGGGAGCGGACCGCGAGGTGGCCGCCGCCATCATTGTCGTCAGCACGCTGCTCGCCTTCCCCGCCCTGGCGGTCGTGATGGTAATGACCGGTTGAGCGCGCGGACGGCAAGTTGTATCATGCCGTCAGCCTAAAGGAAGGAAGACCGCCATGGACCTGCAAACCCTCATACGCTCGCGCCGTTCGGTGCGCCTCTTCAGTTCGACGCCCGTCAAACGCGACGATCTGCTGGCGATCCTGGAAGCCGGACGCCTCGCGCCGTCGGCCTGCAACAATCAGCCATTGCGTTTCGTGGTGGTCACGGAGAAGCGAGAACTGGACCTGCTGGCAACGGCCTATCCGCGCGAGTGGCTGCGCACGGCGCCGGCCATGATCGTCATCTGCGGCAACCATGACCGCGCATGGCACCGCACCGACGGCAAGGACCACGCCGACATTGATGCGGCCATCGCCACGGATCACATGACGCTCGCGGCGGCCGAGCGCGACCTGGGCACATGCTGGATCTGCGCCTTCGACGCCGCCAAGCTGCGCGAAGTGCTGGCGTTGCCGACTGCCTGGGAACCGATTGCCATGCTGCCGGTCGGTCATCCGGCCGAAGCGGCGGCGCCCGCTTCGCAACATCACCTGCGCAAGTCCTTGGCGGATCTGACCCAGTGGGGCCTGACTCCGTGAGATCTTCAGGAGCCGGTCGTAGCCCGGCACCCTTTCACAATCCTCGGGCGGACCAGCCCGATCGCCAGCCACGCACTTCGGGTATGTCACGCCCTCTTCCCTGGGCTGGATGGTCTCCAGCTCGACGAGATGCTCCCAGCCGTCGCCGAAGTCGTAGAGGTGGGCTGCCGTGCGGTTGACACGCATCGGTTCGCTGAACTGGGGGACGGACAACACGACGCCGTCCACGATCTCGCGGGAATCACAAGGCATAGACTGATGCCGTACTCGCTCAGGCCTTGTTTGGCAAACCAAAGCAGTAGGTTTCCAAGGAGAATGAGCGGGACCATTCGTCTAAGGTCGCAACTTGCGACCTTAAAGCGAGGCCAGCACCGGAAACATGCTCCTCGATTCCTCCCCCCTTCTTCTGTCCATTTCGGTTGACGATTACGGGCGACGATTACGGAAAACGAGGAGACACGTCCCAAGCGTCCACCACAATCGTCGCTTGAATGCCCACGAAAAACGCGAACAGCCGCGAAAGGAAAGGCTTGCGCCGGGAGGGTAATCTCAGGTGTGGCGCCGACAGACGGGACGGTACGCATGCGCGAGGCTGGTAGAAGGAGCCAGTGATTTCTATTGTGCAACCGGCGCGGGGCAGCTATTCTACGGCCTCTTACCTGCGGCGTGAATGGAGCTGGTCTCCCCGTTGCGGCTTTGAACTCGAAGCGCTGATCCAGCAGACGCCGGGCTCGAATTCGCTTGACTTTGACGGACGGGATGACCATATTCGCGCCCGCAACAAAAAAAACGAAAGAGCAACGACAAAGCAAGCTGGGCAAGGACTCCGAGCCAAATGAGCCAGATCGACAAAAAGGCGGTACGCCAGGCATTTCAGCGTCACGAGAGTGATTCTGGATCGAGCGAAGTGCAGATCGCCTTGCTGACCAAGCGAATCGAGGCGCTGACCGAGCATCTCAAGGGCCACAAGAAGGACCGCAGCTCCCGTTATGGGTTGATCCGCATGGTCAGCTCGCGTCGCCGCCTGTTGGATTACCTGAAGCGCAAGAACGAAGCGCGCTATCAGAGTCTGATCAAGGAACTCGGCGTTCGCCGCTGATCGGTTTACCGCGGCCGCCCAACCGCGCCGGCTGTCAGACATTGCCTGCCGGCGCGTAACCTTCGGGCGGACCAGTCGTTATTGGAGTCTGGTGTCGCGGCCGGGCCGCGCGCCGTCCATCATTTGCCGGCCAGTCCGCCACCTTCGCGGCTGACCGGTGGCTATGCCTTCACCGGCAGGCTTTGTCCGCGCATTAAGGACAAACATGAATCAGACAACATCCGTGGCCGTCGAGATCGACGGCCAGACCATCACCATCGAAACCGGCCTGCTGGCCATGCAGGCGGCCGGCGCCGTGACCGTGCGCCTGGGCGACACCGTCCTGTTCTCGGCCGTCACCAATACCGACCAGCCGCGCGAGGGTATTGACTACTTTCCGTTGCAGGTCGAGTACCGCGAGCGCTACTACGCCGCCGGACGTTTCCCCGGCGGGTATTTCAAGCGTGAGCAGCGCCCGAGCGAGCGCGAGACGCTCATCGCCCGCCTGACCGACCGCCCCATCCGTCCGCTGTTTCCCGAAGGCTACCGTAATGACGTGCAGGTCAACAACCTGCTGCTCTCAACCGACGCCCAGAACGATCCGGACGTGCTGAGCGTGATCGCCGCCAGCACCGCCCTTCACATCTCGGATATTCCCTTTTACGGCCCGATCGCCGCGGTCCGCATCGGCCGCGTCAAGGGCGCCTGGGTGATCAACCCGACCCGGGAGCAGCGCGCCCAGAGCGACCTCGACCTGATGTATGCGGGCACGCGCGACCGCTTCCTGATGATGGAGGGCGGCGCCGATGAAATCGCCGACGCCGACTTCCTGGCGGCCATGAAGCGGGCGCAGGAAGAGGTCGTGAAACTCGTGGAAGCCCAGCTAGAGTTG
>JAQULY010000591.1 GCA_028718445.1 Kiritimatiellia bacterium | reverse complement strand
CTTCGGCCACAATGCCGTGCTGTCGGTGGCCGACCAGGTGATCGCCGCGGTCAAGAGCGGCGCCGTGCGCCACATCTTCCTGGTGGGCGGTTGCGACGGCGCCAAAACCGGCCGCAACTACTACACCGAGTTCGTCGAAAAGACCCCCAAAGATACGCTGGTGTTGACGCTGGCCTGCGGCAAGTACCGCTTCAATCACCTGGACATCGGCAAGATCGGTCCCTTCCCGCGCCTGCTCGACATGGGCCAGTGCAACGACGCCTACTCCGCAATCACGGTGGCCGTCGAACTGGCCAAGGCGTTCAACTGCGGCGTCAACGACCTGCCGCTGTCGCTGGTGCTCTCCTGGTACGAGCAGAAGGCCGTCTGCATCCTGCTGACGCTGCTCTCGCTGGGCGTCAAGAACATCCGCCTGGGCCCCACCCTGCCGGCCTTCGTATCGCCGACGGTGTTGAACGTGCTGGTCGAGAAGTTCGGCATCAAGCCGATCACCACCGCGGATGCCGACCTCAGGGCGATCCTGGGTTGATGCGCCCCTGTGGACGCCGCCTTGTAAGTTCCTGATCTCGCCGGTTCGGGAAAAACCGCAGAATATCGAATACCGAACTCCGAATGTCGAAGGCGACAATCGCCAAAGCGTGGCCTTCCTTCGTCATTCTGCGGTTCGATATTCTGCGGTTCTGCGGTTCTGCGGTTCGACTGGAACAAGACGTAGAACATGGTCCACTTCATACCGGCTAAAGAAAAGTCATTCTAAACCGGCGTTCACAGGCCCTGGGCGTAGCGACTCGACCTCCTGACCCAGCGCGGCGGCGCGTTCGGGCCAGGGGGCGGGCCGCTCCAGTTTCTTGATGAGTGTCGTCAGGGCCGCGCGGCGTTGCGCCTGCTTGGCGTCTTCGCGCGAGAGCGACTCCCTTTCGGCTCGCAGGCGGTTGACCCACAGTCGCGCCACCAGGTCCTCGGCCGCTTGCCGCGGCACGACGTCGCGGGCGCACAGCACGCGCGAGTCGCCGCGGGCCAGGCGGTCAATCAGATCGCGCGTGGCGGGATCGCCCTCGCGATTGAGCGTGCAGAGACGGTCTTCGCCGGTGGCGTGCGTTTCCAGGGCGGCCTTGACCACCTCGCGCGCCGGCGCCTCTTCCAGCAACGCCAGCGGCAGCCAGTCGCGCACCAGGCTCATGACCTCGGCGTCGTCGGCGTGGTGCAACAGCAACTCGCACAGACCGAGGGCGGCGGCGGACACCGGCGGCACGGCGGCGGTCGGGCGGGCACCGGGTGCGGCGCGACGGTCGGGCGCCTCGGGTGCCTGCCCCGCCGCGGCCGGCCGCGGCGGGGCCACGGCGGAGGACGCACCCTCCACCCTGGCCGCCCTGGTGGCGCGCTGTCGCAGCAGCGTATCGAGGTCCTGTTCCAGCGCGGCCGCCGGCAGATGCAGCAGTTCCGCCGCCTCCTGCAGCAGATGGCTGCGCAGCACGGCCTTGGAACAGTCCGCCAGAAGCTCAAGCACCTGCACGGAGACGCGTCCGACAGCGTCAATTGAGGCGGGATCGCGCTCGACCGCCCGCAGCGCGCGCACCTGAAAGGCGGTGAGCGAGACGGCGCTGTCGAGCAGTTCCTGAAAGGCTGTCCGGCCCTGGTCGCGCAGCAACGAGTCGGGATCCTGACCGGCGGGCAGGGCAGTGACGCGCACAGGCACGCCGGCCTGCAGAAAGAGTCCGCCAGTCCGCAACGCGGCATGGCTGCCGGCCGCATCGCCATCAAACACCAGCAACACGCTGTCGGCGTAGCGCTTGAGCAGCTCGACGTGTTCGGCCGTGAAGGCGGTGCCCTGCGCGGCCACGGCGGTGTCGAAGCCGTTGGCATGACAGCGAATTACGTCTATCTGTCCCTCGCAGATCAGCGCTTCGCGCCGCGGATTGCGCACGATGCTGGCGCGCGCCTGGTCGAGGGCGTAGAGCACGCGTCCCTTGTGGAAGATCGGCGTTTCCGGACTGTTGAGGTACTTGGCGGGGTGCGCGGCGGGATCGAGAATGCGTCCGCTGAAGCCCAACACGCGTCCCATGACATCGCGAATCGGGAAGATCAAGCGGCCGCGAAACCGGTCGTAGAAATCGTCGGCGCGCCGTTCTTCGCGCGGCGGCGCCAGCAGACCGCCTTCGATCAACTGTTCGACGGTGAAACCGTTCTTACTGGCCCAGTCCGTCAGCACGCCGGCGCGATCGGGGGCGTAGCCGATGCCGAAACGTGCCACAACATCGTCGTCCAACTGGCGCTGCTTCAGGTAGGCGCGCGCCGTGGCGGCGGAAGAGAGTGTCTGGAGGCAGCGGACATAGAAGGCCGCCAGCTCGGTGTGCAGGCGATAGAGCACGCCACGGGCGGCGGCTTCGAAGTCCGTCTGGGTGTCGAGCGTGACCGAGGCGCGCGCGGCCAGCGTGCGGACGGCGTCCGCGAAGGTCAGGCCGTCGGTCTGCATGAGGAACTTGAAGATGTCGCCATGCGCGCCGCAGCCGAAGCAGTGGTAACTGCGCCGTACGGGATTGACCGTGAAGGAGGGGGTCTTCTCGTTATGGAAGGGACAGCGCGCCTTGAAGGCCGACCCGGAACGTTTGAGCGTGACGCGCGCTCCGATCAGCTCGACGATGTCTATGCGCTGCCGGATCTCCTCGAGCGTCTGGTCTGTGAAACGTCCTGACATGCTGAGCCCGAGGCCGCGATGCGTCCTATGTCTTGTGCGCGCCGTCGGCGGTCTTTTTTTTGGCGGCAGGCGGGCGGGCGGGCTCGGACGGACTTGCGGCGGGCGGTGGCGTGCGCTCGGCGGCGGTGCTGTCGCCCGCATGCAGCGTCTCGCGCAGCCACGGCACGGCTCTGCGACCGACGCGCGAGTTCTCGCAGAAGGCCTTGGATAGCGCGCTTTCCGCCGGCAGCAGACTGGCCAGCGAGAACGCCAGTCCCAGCATCAGCAGGCCCTGAGCCAGCCCTGCCACGATGCCCAGGATGCGTTCAGCGGGCTGTTCGACAATCAGCTTGAAGAAACGCACGAGCAGTAGCCGCAGCATCAGGTAAGCGATCAGGCAGACGACCACCGCCACGACATAGGGCATTACCCGTCCCGCCCAGGGATGCTCGCGGCAATAGTCGGCCTGCCGCATGGCGCCGGCGACCGGCCCGTAGAGCAATCCGCCGCACGAAATCGCCACGAGTAGGCCGATGAAACTGGAGAGCAGACCGGAGAGCCCGCGGACGCCCCCCAGCACCATGCATGTCAACAACACCGCCAGACAGAGCAAGTCCACCCAGTCGCCGGCGGACAGGCCGGCGGTCACACGATCGAGTAACGATGCCAACA
>JAQULY010000590.1 GCA_028718445.1 Kiritimatiellia bacterium | reverse complement strand
CCGCGGCAGGTCGCGATTCCAGCGCCGGCCGCAAGGTCACAACCGCTGTGCGATCGTCGCGCGGCGAGCATCAACCCAAACAGAAGACGGCTGCGCCTGAGGCGGCGGACGGTACTGCCGAAGCCCAGGCAAAGACGGCATTGGCGTCGCACGACCACGCCAAGGCGCGAACACGGTCCGCGTCCGCCCAAGGGACCAAGCACGCCGACGACACGCCCCAGGGCGGAGAGGGCGACGCGGCGATCGAAGGCGCGGATGTCCTGGACGAGATCACGGCCGAAGTGCTTGGTACCGAGGGCTTTGCGGACGAGCATGCCGGGGACGACCTGGCCGCCGAAGATGGCGCCTTCGAGGAAGGCGACGACTTCCATGAGGCTGAGGAACTGCCGTTCGTGCTGCCATCTCATGAGCTGGCTATCGCGGCGGACCAACTCGCGGCCAAGGCGCAGCGCGAGGAGCGCAACGAACGCATCAAGGGACTGATCAAGAAGGCCGACAACCAGGGCTTTCTGACCTACGACGATGTCAACACGGCGCTGCCCGAAGCGATCATCAAGGACACCGACATCGAGTCCTACCTCGCCATCCTGCGCGGCATGGACATAGACATCATAGACGCCTCGGAAGTCGAGCGGTATCGGCTCGACAACGAACGCGACGGCGCGCGGGGGCGCGGATCGAAACTCGACTTCTTTGACGATCCCATCCGCATGTACCTGCACCAGATGGGACAGGTGCCGCTGTTGACGCGCGAGCAGGAAGTCGAAATCTGTAAGCGCATCGAGGTATCCGAGGGGCAGGTGCGCGATCTCTTCAATCGTTTCGGTTTCACGCCGCTGCTCTGCCTGCACCTGATCGACAAGCTGGAGACTGGCGCCGAGCGCTTTGACCGCGTCGTCACCGACAAGTTTGCCGACAGCCGGGACGTCTATGTCGAGCGTCTGCCGCGCTTGCGCAAGTCGTTGCGCAACGTGCACGATAAGATGCGCAGCGCCTACCAGGCGCGCGTGGCCGCCAAGCATGAGAAGGGCAAACTCACCAAGGCCGAGCGCAGCATGGAGAGGGCTCGACAGGAGTTGCTCGCCATCATCGGCGAACTGAACTTCAAGCAGAAGATCATCGAGACCCTTTGCGTCGAAGCCGATGACCGCATCTTCCGCGCCTATCGGTCGCTCACCGGCGAACGGCTCAGGATCGAGAAGCAAAGGGTCAGCCAGCGCCGCAACCGTCAGTTGGAGGACACTCGTAAGCGCCTGGCGGACATGGAGAAGGATTTCTGCATGCCGCCCGACGAATTCGTCACGCAGTTCGAGTCGCTGCGCGTCGCGCTGAAGTCCGGGCAGAAGGCCCGCACCGAGATGGTCGAGGCCAACCTGCGTCTGGTGATCAGCATCGTCAAGAAGTATATGAACCGCGGCCTGTCATTTCTCGATCTCATTCAGGAGGGTAACACCGGCCTGATGAAGGCGGTCGAGAAATTCGAGTACCGGCGCGGCTATAAGTTCAGCACCTATGCCACCTGGTGGATACGCCAGGCGGCTACGCGGGCCATCGCCGACCAGGCGCGGACGATCCGCATACCGGTGCACATGATCGAGACCATCAACAAGTTGCTGCGCGTGCAGAAGAAGCTCGTGCAGGAGCTTGGACGCGAGCCGACCGCTGAAGAGTCCGCCGAGGAAATGGACATTCCGGTCGAACGCGTGCGCGCCGTCTACCGCATGGCCCAGCAGCCGATCTCGCTGCAAAGCCCCGTGGGTGACGGCGACGATGCCCACTTCGGCGACTTCATCGAAGACAAGTCGGCCGAAAACCCCTCCGAGATGACCGCCTACAGCATGTTGAAGGAACGTCTTCAGGAGGTACTGACCACGCTGACGGACCGCGAACGGCAGGTGCTGGACTTCAGGTTCGGCTTGACTGACGGATATTCACGGACCTTGGAGGAAGTCGGCAAACAATTCAACGTGACGCGCGAGCGCATCCGCCAGATCGAGGCCAAGGCACTGCGCAAGCTGCGTCACCCCACCCGGTTGCGCAAATTGGACGGTTTTCTGGAGACGCGTTAAGAAAAACGGTTCGCGCAGCACAACGCTACCAACCCGCGGAGGCTATCTTGATACTGACGGACTTTGTCAAAAACGTTTCGCAATCTATCTGGGCATTCTCGACCACAACGGAATTCATTGTCGGGGCCGTCATCGGCGTAAGCGTCGGTTATCTGGCCGGCGCTCAGGTGAGGCGCGTACGCAGCATCGGCTCGCCGCGCCGGCGTCGCAAGCCGGGCGTGCCGGACTGCGTCGAAATTTACGTCGGCAATCTCAGCTACGAGACCGCGGAAGACCAGCTCCGGCGCGAATTCGAGCGTTTCGGCAAAGTCAAGTCGGCGCGCATCATCAGCAACCGCTTCAGCCGCAAGTCCAAAGGCTTCGGCTTTGTCGAAATGCCCAACCGCGACGAGGCGGAAGCAGCCATCAAGGCCCTGCACGACAAGGAGCTTCACGGCCGCAAACTGCGTGTCAATGAGGCGCGCAACAAGACACCCGCATAGCCGGGGGACGTCAGGCTCCGTATCCGCGCGGGTGCACCTTGTGCCAGCGCCACGCGCTGGTGACAATGTCGGCGATCTCCACGAAACGCGGCTTCCATCCAAGCTGTTCGCCGGCCTGATCCGCGCGCGCCACCAGCCGGCCAGGGTCGCCGGCGCGTCTGGGCGAAACAAACGCAGGGATTGGATGTCCGGTTACTTGACGACAGGCCTCCACCACTTCACGAACCGAGAATCCGCGCCCGGTGCCAAGATTCATGGCCCCCGTGGCGCCACGCTCCAAGGCCAGCAGGTGCGCCTCCGCCAAGTCTGACACATGGACGTAGTCCCTCACGCAGGTACCGTCCGTGGTGTCGTAATCATCGCCGAAAATCTTCACGCTGGAACTCTGTCCCAGCGCCACCTTCAGCACCAACGGTATCAGGTGCGTCTCGTCGGCATGGTCCTCGCCAAGTCCCTCCGTAGCGCCACAGGCGTTGAAATAGCGCAGTGCGACAGCCCGCAGCCCGTGTATCCGTCCGTACCAGGCGATCATCTTCTCGCATGCCAATTTCGATTCGCCGTATGGATTGGTGGGCCGCTGCGGTGTTTCCTCCACAATCCATTCCGTGCCGGGCTCGCCATAGGTGGCGCAACTGGACGAAAAGACCATTTGCCTGACGCCCGACGCGCGCATCGCCTCCAACAGGTTCAGCCCACCCACGACATTGTTGCCGAAATACATCTCCGGCGCGCGCATGGACTCCCCCACCAGCGCGTAGGCTGCGAAATGCATCACGGCGTCCGGGCGCACGGCGCGCACCGCCGCATGCGTGGCCC
>JAQULY010000589.1 GCA_028718445.1 Kiritimatiellia bacterium | reverse complement strand
CGCGCACGGCCGTCTGCTGACCTTCCTCGCGCCGTCGCTGCGCCGCCTGCCGCAGACGTTGCGCGGCATGCCGCATCTCGTCGTCGCGTTCGCGCGAGGCGGCCTCCTCGATGCGCGCCTGCGCCGCGCCGGCCGAGACGCCGCCCGGGCGGATGGCGACCTCGGGCGGCTCGATGAAGGCGCATTGCGCGCACAACGCGTCGAGCAGTTCGCGGTCATGGCTCACCAGCAGGCCGACACCGCGATACCGCCGCAACGCCGACAACAGCAGTCCCCGCGCGGCGGCATCTATATGATTGGTCGGCTCGTCCAGCGCCAGTACCTCCGGCTCCAGCCAGAGGGCCACCGCGATCTGCGCGCGTTTGCGCTCGCCATGGCTGAGCGTGCTCCAGCGCTCCAGCCAATCGTCCCCCACGCCCAGCCGGCGGCGCCACTCTCCGGCGGTGTTGTCGGTGGCCGCCATGAACGCGGCGCCGCCGGCCGGGGGATCGTCCGTGCGCTGCGGCGCATAGACCGCGGTCGCCAGGCGCCAGATATGACCGCGTTGGGGCTGGAGTTCGCCGATGGCCAGTTTCAGCAGCGTGCTCTTGCCAGCGCCGTTGGCGCCCACGATCCCGGTCCAGCCCGGCGCGAAATGGGCGTTCACCCCCGTGAACAGCGGCTGGGTCATGCCGTCGTAGGCGAAGCTCACGTTCTCGAAGCGCAGGAAGGCCATTTGGTTTTTAGTAGCGCCGGCCGTACACCGACCGCAGCAGTTCGTTGGGCAATTCCGCCACGAACCGCGAGGGTTTGCAGGCGAAGATGCCGCCGTCGCGTGTCTGCCGCCACTCGGGCACGCAGATGTTCAGTTCGTCGCGGGCGCGCGTCGCGGCGACATAGAAGAGCCGGCGCTCCTCGGCGTCGTCCTCGGTCTCGCCCAGCGAACGGCTGGAGGGGAACATGCCCTCGGTCGCCCAGAGTATGAACACCACGGGCCACTCCAGGCCCTTGGCCTGATGCACGGTGCTCAGGCGCACCGCGTCGGCGCGCTTGTGGGGATCCTTGTCGTAAGCCTGGTCCGTGTTGGTCAGCAGCGCGACCTCCTGCAGGAAGGCGCCCAGGCTGGTGCTCCGCATGATCTGCACCGCCAGTTCCTGCACGTCTTCCAGGCGCTCCTTGGCGTTCTCATAGGTCTTCTCCAGGTAGGCAGCGTAGAAGCCGGCGACAAACCGTTCGACCAGCTTGTCAGGGTGGCCGGCCTCGTCGCCGTCGTGGAACCGCGCCAGGGCCTCGCCGATCGGCTCCCAGGTTTCGCGCGCGCCAGGCTTGATCAGCGCCGCAAGGGCTTCGCGCTGCGCTTTGTCGCGGCTGTCGAAGCGCGAGCCCAGCTTCAGCCAGTAGGTGGCCACCGAGCGCGGCCCGACCCCCGGCAACAGACTCAGCAACCGGTCGAACGCCAGGCGATCCTGCCCATCCTGCGCCACGCGCAGCAGCGCCAGCACATCCTTGACGTGCGCCTGCTCGAAGACGCCCACCCCGGAAGTGATGACGTGCGCAATGCCGGCGCGCGTCAGTTCGAGTTGCAGCTCGATGGAGTGGAAGTGGGCGCGGTACAGCACCGCCATGTCGCGCAGCGCGCGACCCTCCTGCAGCCCGCGCCGGATCAGGTCCACCACGGCCCCCGCCTGCTCGCGGCCGTCGCGCAGGAACATCGCGCGCGGCTTGCGCCCGCCGGGCCGCGTGGCGCGCAGCGTCTTCTGGAATTGCTCGGGATTACCGGCGATGCAGGCGTTGGCCACGGCCAGAATCTCGGGCACGCTGCGGTAGTTGCGTTCCAGCTTGACGATGCTGGCCGCCGGGTAGCGGCGCGGGAAGTCCATGATGTTGCGGAAGTCGGCGCCGCGCCAGGAGTAGATGCACTGGAAGTCGTCGCCCACCGCCATGACGTTGCCTTCGCGCTCGGCCAGCCGGTCCACCAGGCGCGCCTGCAGCAGGTTGGTGTCCTGGTACTCGTCCACCAGGATGTGGCGGAATTGCGCCTGGTAGCGCTCGCGCACGTCGGCGTGCTCCTCGATCAGGCGCAGGCCGTTCACCAGCAGATCGTCAAAGTCCATGATGCCCAGTTCGTGCTTGCGCTGCTCGTAGCGGTCATGGACGCGCACGATGTCCATCGGGTCCACCTTGAGCTGGTCCAGGCGGCTCTCGAGGATGTCCTCCACCGGCAGGGCGCGGTTGGCGGCATGGCTGAAGAGGCTGTTGAGCACCTCACGGCGCGGGAAGTCCTTGCCGCCCAGCTTCAGTTCCTTGACGCAATCGTCAATCAGCTTGCGGGCGTCGTCGCGGTCGGCGATCACGAATTCGTGCCGGTAGCCCAGTTTCGGGGCGTGGCGGCGCAGCATGCGGTTGCAGACGTGGTGGAAGGTGCCGCTCCAGACCGCCCCGACGGCGTCGCCCGCCACGCCGTGCGCGCGCTCCAGCATCTCGCGGGCGGCGCGGTTGGTGAAGGTGAGCAGCAGGATCGACTCGGGAGGCAGGCCGCGCTCGACCAGGTAAGCGACACGGTAAACGAGCGTCTGGGTCTTGCCGGTACCGGCGGCGGCCAGCACCAGCAGGGGACCGTCGCCGGCGGTGGCGGCGGCCAACTGTTCGGGATTGAGGAAGGCGCTGAAGTCGGTCATGTGGCGGGTGTGTCCGGCTTGGCGGCGGCGACCGCGCCGGCAGGCTGATGTAGTACGGCAGCCCAGGCCGCCTCGGCCTGTTGCGCCAGTTCGCGGACGGAGCGATCGAGGTTACCGAGCCCCAGCGCCTCAGGAGCGGTGCCGCGGGTCGTGACCGCCTCCGCCACTTCGCTCAACGTCAGTTTGGAGGGATCGCGGGAGAGCAGGTAATGGCCGGGCGCCTGCGCCGTCTCGCTGACCAGGCCGGCGGCGAGCAGGTCGTCGAGCACGCCGTTCAGCAGGCGCACCGCGATCCGCCGCCGTCGCGCGAAAGCCACGACGTCGAGCGGCCCCGCGCCGGCGGCCATGGAGCGCGCCATTTCGACCGCCAGTCCCACCGCCAGTTGCCAGCGCGCGCGCATGTTGGCGTGGCGCGCGCCCTGTTCGCGTCCGTAGGTGCCACCGTTCTGAAGCGCGAAGGCCAGTTCGGCGCCGAACAGCATGATCTGCCAGCTCACGTAGGTCCACGCCAGCACGATCGGCATGGCCGCAAAACCGCCGTAGATCTTGCTGTATTTGACCACGCCGATCTGCAGGGCCGCACACAACCGCAGCCAGGCCATGAACAGCAGCGCCGTGAGGATGCCGCCGATCAGGCCGGGTTTGAGCCGGACATGCGTGTTGGGCACGAACATCAGCACGAAGACGAAGATGGCGGAGGTCAGCGCCACCACCAGCACC
>JAQULY010000588.1 GCA_028718445.1 Kiritimatiellia bacterium | reverse complement strand
ACGCAGCAGGTGCTGCAGGAAAAGAACGTCGAGCTCGAGAGCGCCAGGGCAGTCGCGGAACAGGCCAATCTCGCCAAATCGGATTTTCTCTCGAACATGAGCCACGAGATACGCACGCCGATGAACGCCATCATCGGCATGTCCTACCTGGCGTTGAAGACCGAGCTGACGCCGCACCAGCGCGACAACATCAGAAAGATCCAGGATTCCGGCCGGCATCTGCTCGGCATCATCAACGACATTCTCGACCTCTCGAAGATTGACGCGGGCAAGCTGACGGTCGAGCGCACCGAGTTCGAGCTGGAGAAGGTGCTCGACAATGTGGCGAACCTCATCGGCGAAAAGACCTCCGCCAAGGGGCTGGAGCTGATCTTCGACGTGGACAAGAACGTGCCACCCAGCCTGATCGGCGATCCGCTGCGCCTGGGGCAGATCCTCATCAACTACAGCAACAACGCCGTCAAGTTCACCGAGAAGGGCGAGATCTACATCGGCATACGCCTCGAGGAGCAGACCGACAAGGACATACTGCTCCACTGCGCCGTGCGCGACACGGGCATCGGCCTGACGCAGGAGCAGATGGGGCGGCTGTTCCAGAGCTTTTCGCAGGCCGACACCTCCACCACCCGCAAATTCGGGGGCACCGGCCTCGGCCTGGTCATCTCCAAGAAGCTGGCCGAGCTGATGGGCGGAGAGGTCGGCGTGGAGAGCGAACCGGGCAGGGGGAGCACCTTCTGGTTCACGGCGCGCTTCGGCAGGGGCATCGGCAAGCAGCGCACGCTGGCGCTCCCGGGCGACCGGCAGGGAAAGCGCGTGCTGGTTGTGGACGACAACGAGAACGCCCGCATGGTGCTGGGCGACCTGCTCGACGGCATGAGCTTCAAGGTCGACCAGGCAGAGTCGGGCAAGGGGGCCATCAGCGCCGTGAATCGTGCCGAGGCGCAGGGCATGCCTTATGAGATCGTGTTGCTCGACTGGCAGATGCCGGGCATGGATGGTATCGAGACGGCCAGGCGGCTGCGGGAGCTTCCGCTCGGCCGCATGCCGCATATGATGATGGTGACCGCCTACGGCCGCGAGGAGGTCATCGAGGGCGCGAAGGAGATGGGCATCGAGGATGTGCTGATAAAGCCGGTCAGCGCCTCGGTGCTGTTCGACGGCGTGCTGCGCATTCTGGGAGGTGTCGTCGAGGTCCCCCGCATCGCCGGCAGCGCGTCGACAGACTCCTTCGAGCAGCTTGCCACCGTCAGGGGCGCCCGCGTCCTGCTGGTGGAGGACAACGAGCTCAACCAGGAGGTTGCGACCGAGCTCCTGCGCGACGCCGGCCTGGTCGTCGACCTGGCCCAGAACGGCCAGATCGCGCTGGAGAAGGTCAGGGCCGCCGAATACGACATCGTGCTGATGGACATGCAGATGCCGGTGATGGACGGCGTGACGGCGGCCCTGGAGATCCGCAAGGAGGACCGCTTCAAGGACCTCCCGGTGGTGGCGATGACCGCAAACGCCATGCAGGCCGATCGCGACCGCTGTCTGGCGGCGGGCATGAACGATCATGTCGCCAAGCCGATCGAGCCGGAGGACCTGTGGAAGGCGCTGGTGAAATGGATCAAGCCGCGACACCCGACCGCCGCAACGGCAATCGTGAAGCCGGTGGAGGTGCCGGAATCCGAGCTGCCGTCAGGCGTCGACGGGCTGGACATGACGACCGGTCTGCGCCGCGTGCTCGGCAAGAAGCCGTTCTACGTCATGATGCTGCGCAAGTTCATCGCCGGTCAGAAATCCACGGCGACGGATATCCTCACGGCGCTGGAGAACAACGACTGGGTCACCGCGGAGCGGCTGGCCCACACGCTCAAGGGCGTTTCCGGCAACATCGGAGCCACCGGCCTGCAGCAGCTGGCGGAAAAGCTGGAGGCCGCGCTCAAGGAGCGCCAGCCCCGCGCGGCGGTCGATGATCGGCTCGACGGGCTGAAAAGGCCGCTCGAATATCTCCTCGCCCAGTTGGAACAGAAGCTGCCGGAGGAACAAGGCAAGAGCGCGGTCAAGGTCGACCAGGCAATTCTGAAGGCGGTTTGTGATCAGCTGGAGGCCCTGCTGGCCGACGACGATATCAAGGCGGGCGACCTGCTTGACGCGAACGCGGACCTTCTGCATGCGGCCTTCCCCGAGCACTATGGCAGGATCGACGGCGGCATTCGATCATTCGACTACGAGGCTGCGCGTACCGCGCTCAGTGCTGCAACCGGAACGTCCACCTGACAGGATGCATCATGGACGGACTCGATTTCATCGGAAAAGCCACGATACTGGTGGTCGACGACACGCCGGACAACCTGGCCCTCATGGGCAGCCTGCTCAAGGAAGACTACAAGGTAAAGATTGCCAACAGCGGCGAAAAGGCGCTGAGGATCGCGGCGTCCGACTCGCCACCGGACCTGATCCTCCTCGACATCATGATGCCCGGCATGGACGGCTACGAGGTGTGCCGGCGGCTCAAGCGCGACCCAAAGACGGTGCACATCCCGGTGATCTTCCTCACCGCCAGGGCTGCGGTGGAGGACGAGAAGAAGGGGCTGGAGCTCGGCGCGGTCGACTATATCACCAAGCCGATCAGCCCGCCCATCGTCATGGCGCGCGTGAAGAACCATCTGGCGCTCAAGGCCATGGCCGACTTCATGCTGCACAAGAACATCGGCCTTGAGAGCGCCAGGTTTGTGGCCGAAAAGGCCAACCGTGCGAAATCCAATTTCCTCTCCAGCATGAGCCATGAGCTGCGCAGCCCGCTCAACGCCATCCTCGGTTTCGCCCAGTTGATGGAGACTGATTCCCCTTCGCCGACGCCCGGCCAGAAGGAAAGCATCGCCCAGATTCTTCAGGCGGGATGGCACCTGCTGAAGCTGATCAACGAAATCCTCGATCTCGCGAAGGTGGAGTCCGGGCAGATGCCGATGACGCGGGAACCGGTGCCGCTGGCCGGGATCATGATCGAATGCCAGGGCATGTTCGAGCCGCAGGCGAACCAGCGCGGCATCATGCTGACCTTCCCCCGGTTCGACATACCGTACGTCGTCCTGGCCGATCCGACCCGGGTGAAGCAGGTGCTCATCAACCTGCTTTCCAACGCGATCAAGTACAACCGCGCGCAGGGAACGGTCGAGGTGGCATGCGCCGAGAGCACGCCGGGGCGCATTCGCGTGAGCGTCAGGGACACCGGCACGGGGTTGTCTCCGGAGCAGCTGGCGCAGCTCTTTCAGTCGTTCAATCGCCTTGGACAGGAGGCGGGCGGCGAGGAGGGCACCGGTATCGGTCTCGTGGTGACCAAGCGGCTGGTCGAACTGATGGGTGGCGTCATCGGCGTGGAAAGCAGCGTCGGGGTGGGATCCTTGTTCTGG
>JAQULY010000587.1 GCA_028718445.1 Kiritimatiellia bacterium | reverse complement strand
GTTCCTTTTCGGTAGAGAAGAACAAGCCCGGTACCTTGGCGGTCGTGGTGAACGGGACGGCGGTAATCGAGACTCCGCTGACGGACCAGGACCAGTATCATCATCTGGTGGTGAACTTCAGCGCGGACGGTCCGAAGAGAAGCGCCGGCGTGTCGCTCTATCTGGATCGCCGTCTCGCCGGGCAGAAGGAAGGCGTCAAATTGCCTGTCCGCTACGGCCGGGTGGTCGTGGGCCAATTGGGCGTCGGACCGGGAACGAATAAGGTACTGGACAATGTCGCCATCTACCGTCGGCCCCTGGCACGGAGCGAAATCACCAAAATCTGCTATCTGGAAGGTCAACCCGAATTGCCCAAATTGGCCACGGTGCCCTTCATCGCCAAGCCACCGAAGATTGACGGTATCTTCGATACAGGGGAATGGGACCAGGCCGCGGGAATCTGCGGCTTTGCGCAGGCCTGGACCGGGGTGCCCATGGACGTGGAAGATACGGTCCGCCTGCAGTACGACAAGGACTGTCTGTACTTCGCGTACCACTGTCCGCCGCCGGCCAGCATCCGTGGCAATGCCCCGGCGGTGGTCTCCATGCTGAAGAACACCAGGACCGGCTTCGATACGGACGTGGAGGCTGACGATGCTTTTGCGATTCAGATCGAGAGGCCTCATGCGGGCGGGGACATGTACTATCTGTGCGTCAACGGCGCCAATACGCATTACGACCTCGTCCAGGGCGGCTGCATCCCGGGCTCGACCGAGAAAGGCATTGTCCTGCATTGGGATCCAAAATGGATCACGGCCTCGACGCTGACCCTGGACGGCTGGAAGCTGGAGGGCGCCATCCCCTTCAAGGACTTGAAGATGGCCACGCCTCAACCGGGGCAACTGCTGCACGCCAATTTCACGCGCTACTGGCGCACGACATTGAGTGGGGTGGCGCAGTGGGCCTGCGGCCGGGCCTGCGGACAGCCGGGAGTACCCAACTTCTGGGCGCCGACCGCGCCGCTACGTTTTGGTGAACCGGACGGCGTGACCGCGCAGCTGGAACGGATCGGCAACCTGATTCAAGGCACGCTCGCCATACGCGCGAAGCTGGTCAACGCCGGCTCGAAACCGGTCAAGGTCCGAGCTGAGATGACCAGCAACTCAGGCGAGATTCGGGAGTCCAAAGAGATCGAGGTGCCCGCCAACGGATCGGTTCCGTACGAATTCAACGGTCGGGTTGCTAAAGCCGAGACCGGCATGGTGGAGTTCCGCGTCACCGACATCGCGGGCAAGACGCCGCTCTTTGTCTCGGCCCATCCGATCCTGCGGGCGGACCATCCGAGCATCTACCTGCGGAAATATCCGAGCTGGAGCCTGGTCAAGTTTGAGACGGAGTTTGATTCGTTGAGCGAAACGCCGGCGGGCGAACTGGCGGCGGAGGTGACGGTCACTCCCGTCGCGGGCGGCAAGACCGTCGCCAAGTCCAAGGTCAAGGGATTCGACCGTTACGCCCATACGTTTGAGATGTCCACCAAGGAGTGGCCGGTCGGCGACTATGAGGGGCGGGTCAACCTCCTGCATGGACGCAAGATGTTGGACACGGCCAGCGTCAAGTTTCGAGTTTCCAGCCTCCCGCCCTGGTACAACAACACGATCGGCTGCGACGACACCAACAAGCCGCCGTTCCCATTCACCGGCATGCAACTGCGCGGCGATAGCGAGGTGTGCGTTTGGGGACGCGTCTACCGCTGGGGCGATTCGCTCCTGCCAATTCAGATCGACGTTAATCCGGCCGCGGGCATTCAAGGCCTCGCGCCGGCGTCCGCCGACAGCCGCCCCATGCCCCTCTTGCGCGCTCCCATGCGGCTCACCGGCAAGGCCGGAGGAGCGGAGTTTGCGACCGATCGGCTCAAGGCGGCCTTTGAGTGGACGGAGAGTCTTCCGACGCGCATGGCCGGAAAGCGCGCGGTGACGAACGGGAATCTCTCAATCAGCGCCGATATCCGGATGGAGTATGACGGGTTCTGCTGGGTGAAGCTGACGTTCGCGCCGGTCAGCGGCACGGTGGACATCGAGTCGCTGGCCTTTGAGGAACCCTTTGCCGCCGCGTTCTCGGACGTGGTCAATGCCGGGGAGTATTCGCTGGTGGGCACGGGAAAGTTTCCCGATCAGCTCTTCAGCAAATCCGCCACGCTGCCGATCTGGGTGGGCAATGGCGATGCCGGCTTGCAGACCTTCGTGGAGACGCTGGCGACGTGGCACGTGAAAGACATGCAGGCCACGCTGCAACTGCTGCCTGGCAAGGACGGCGGCACCATGCGTTACAACCTGGTGGATCAGCCGCTGACGCTATCCAAGCCTCGCACGATCGAGTTCGGTTGGACGGCCACGCCGGTGCGGCCCAAGATATGGCGGACGAACCTGGAGCCGGCGCGCGCCCATCGCACTTCGTATTTCGTATGGTATGCCAGTCCGGGATGGCAAGTTGGCGATCAGGGCTGGGCCAAGTCAGTGCCGTACAACGGCGGCATGACCTCGCCTTACTATGACAACAACGGCTGGATGTGCATGCAGCCTTACATGAACACCGACTTCATTCCCGTCGATTCCGACGTGGAGGAGTTCGGCGACGAATGGCTGGCCAACAAGGACGACCGGTGGCGCGGCGGCGGCGGGATTTGCATATCGTATCACTCGAAATCCGTCCGGGACTGGATCATGTGGCGGATGCACGAGTTGTTCAAGCGAGCGCCGTACGGCGGTTGGTACTACGACGTAGTGTCGCCCATTGCCTCCGCCAACCCCTATGCGAACGCGGGGGTGCTTCTGGACGACGGCATCCGAGCGCCGACCAAGTCTCTGCTGGGATTGCGCGACTTGACCAAGCGGCTTTACACGCTCTGCCGGCACACCTATGCCGACGGGCAGGCCATGATCCACTCCAGCGGCATGCCCAACATGGCCTTCATGTCGTTTTGTGAGATCCTCTTTGATGGCGAGAACCTGAACAGTTCGATCAATTCGCAGCAACCGACCTATCGCGGAATCATCACTCCGGAGCGCTTCCGCGCCGAATACATGGGACATAATCTAGGACCCAAGCTCTGGTTCCTTGGCCAGGGTCGCATTCCGATCGATGCCGCGCGGAAATATGGGCCGGATGTGTTGGCGGACCAGGTCGTGGGGTTGATGCTGCTTCACGACACGCAGGTTGTGTCCGCGGGCGGTTGGGGAGGAATTGCCGCCGAGAACCGGGCGGTCTGGCATTGTGACAAGGCTGTGATCCGCGATCATGAGGCAATCCGCCGGGATGACCTCTACAGCCCCGGCTACCGGTTCCTGCCGTATTGGCGGCAGAATGCCGCCACCGGTTTGAAGGATCGCCAGTTTGTCTCCTGGTTCATCCGTCAGCCGATCC
>JAQULY010000586.1 GCA_028718445.1 Kiritimatiellia bacterium | reverse complement strand
AAACCGGCCGACTTTACAACCCGCTCTACCAGGATCCACAGCGCCCGGAGAGCAAGCGTCACACCCCGGGGAACCGCGGCGACTATTCCGCCGAAACGGTCAACGTCAAGTACATTCCCAACATCCTCGCGGCCCTCGGCGCCGAGCTTCCACTTCCGTGTCATATCGAGGCCCACGCCGCTCTCGGGGAAGACACCTTCGATCGTCTTTGGGCCGCGATGGCGGAATGGTCGTCTTCTCATGCCGGCATGTTCCCGGTCACGGCAGCGCTGGAATTGGAGAAGGGCGAGGTGGACAGGATCCCGCAGATCGAGGCCGGCATGGGCGCCCTGATCCGGGCCTACAGCCGGGAGACCGGGATGTGGCGCCCGGAGCCGCTCCGGGATTTCCCGTGGCGGGACTATCCGCCGTCGAGCGGATTCAAGATTGTCGGACGCATCTGCGGCTACCTCGGCATGGAGAACTTCCCGGCGGACGTCTTGCGGACGGCGGTGGACAACCTCCTGGCGCACCGGGGCGAGCTGCATGCACACCCCGCGATGGCGCGCAACTACGGCGAGACCTTCCTGCATTTCATCCTGATGTCCGACTACCGGCGCGAGGAGCAGCTCGACGCCATGGAAGAGTGCCTGGAAGGTTTCCGCGATCCCCGCTGGTGGGAACAGACCGGGGACGGTTCCTACTGCATGTTCAGCAGCAGCCAGGTGGGACCGTATCTGCACTACCGGGAACTGTCCGACCATTCGCCGCAGAAACAGGCATCACAAGCGTTTGACCTGCATGGCTGCCGCCTGCGGTGGCGGTTTGTCGCCGACCCGTTCGGACACTGGGTCAACGTGATGCCGAAGGAGCCGGAAGCCGTGTTCGGTCATCCCCGCTATGACATCACGCGCCATAATCTGAAGGCCCGCAACCAGGCTCATTGGGCGAAGAAGGTCACGGAACTGGCGCCGCCGCGGAATGTCGCGCTGCGGCTGAACGCCGACGGCGCGACGGGGGAAGGAAGTCTCCGCTTCCACCTGGCGCGGGAGCAGCAGGCCGCGGCCGCGGACCTCCTCCTGAAAGCCTCCTGGCGCGGTGCGTACGACGTGAGGCTCAACGGCGAACGGGTGAAGCAGGTCCGCTACGACCTGCCGGATCTGCCGGCGGGCTGGACCCTCCCGGCAGCGGCTACCGGAACCCTGCGCGCCGGGGACAACATCGTGACGGTCCACTTGCTCGGGCCGGGCCGGGAACCAAAACCGGGCGCCGCGCTCTCGACGGACAAGCCGTTCATCCGGCTCGGCTTGATGACATGGGCCTAGCCCGGCGTCGGAGGGGAGGGCAACAAATTCCCGCGCCCCCCGCGAAAGGCCCGATAGCACATAGGCGCTCGGGCCCGAAGAGACAAGCAAGGCGCTCACGAGTTCGCCCGCTGCGGACGGGCGCCCGGACCGTTTTTTCGATAGAGCTTCGGCGAACAGCCGACACGCGCCCGGAAATGTCCGCATAAATGCTGCTGTGTCGCGTAACCGACCTCGTTGGCGATCTCGGCGATCGTGGCCTGCGTCGTCAGCAGTCTGCGCTTGGCTTCCTCGACGCGCATGTCGAGCTGGTAGGCCTTCGGCATCGTTCCGTACGCCTGCCGGAAATAGCGGCACAACTGCCGGTAGGAGAGCCGCAGCGGCGCCAGCGCCTCCCGGACGCCCACGCCCGTGCCCTGGGTCGAATCCAGCGCCGCCCGCGCACAGTCGGCCCAGTACCGGACATAACGTTCCCCGTCCCGCGGCGACGGCCTCTTCTGGTCCAGCGCCAGCGCGCGGTAGGCCAGCGCCCGCGCCAGCCCCAGGACAATCTGCGGCGTGCCGCTGGCCGGATTCTGAAGCTCATGCTCCATCATGTCGGCCAGCATCTTCATCCCGCCGTCGGCCCGCACTACCGACACCTGCCCCCGCAACAGCGGATCGGGATCCCCGCAGGCAAAGTAGAACAGCCCCGTATAACCTTCGCTCCGACACTTGTATTCCCAGATGCTTCCCTCCGGAAGCAGCAGGACATCGTCTCGACCGAGCATCCTGTCGCCCTCCGCCCCAAAGAGACAAAGCGAACCCGAGCGCAGGTGGATCATCTGGAACCACGCATGTTCCAGAGTGCCGACGTGGTAGCCACGCGGCTTACTCTTCTGGCCGGCACGGTATTCCGGCTGCGGCTGATTCATGGAGCCATGCTTGAACATCGCGGTCGCCTTGTCAATGGCGGTTGTCGCTTTCCTGTCTTACACCCTTGCCCCGGACTTGACACGACCGACACGTGCGCCTATCGTTCCAGTCTCACCGCCACGAGCGGTTGCAGGGGTGCCGGGGGCGCGCAAACAATGGACACGGACGCAGACATCGAAGAACGGGAACCAGTCCGTCTGGAGATTGCGCGCTACTACGACAAGGAGTGCCTGCGCAGGCAGAACCTTACGCTCGACGAGGCGCTGAGTCTGTGCGACGGCGTTCCCGGCGGAGGCATCACCTGGTTCAACGTCGAGGGCGTGCACGATGCCGCCGTGGTGGAAGCGGTGGGCCAGCGCTTCAACATGCATCCGCTGGTGATCGAGGACGTGATGCACACCACGCAGCGCCCGAAGGTCGAGGACTACGGAGACCACATCTTCGTCGTGGCGCGCACGCTGAGCTACGACGAGATCGGCAACGAGGTCGGTGTCGAGCAGGTGAGTTTCGTGCTGGGCGCCAACTGGCTGGTGCTATTCCAGGAACGTCCTGGCGATGCCTTCGCGTCCGTGCGGCAACGCATGGACACGGCGGGCACGCGCATTCGTCAGCGGGGCGCGGACTATCTCCTCTACGCATTTCTGGATGCCATCGTGGACAGCTATTTCGGAGTGCTCGAGAATATTGGCGAGAGGATCGAGGAGGCCGAAGACCAGCTTGTAGAGCAGCCGGAAAATGAACAGTTGAAGGACATACACGCTTTGCGCAAACAGTTGCTGGCGCTACGTCGCTCGATCTGGCCCATGCGCGACGCGGTCAGCATCCTGCAGCACAGCGTGTCCAAGCTGATCGCCAAGGGCACCGACCTTTACCTGCGCGACGTCTACGATCACATCACGCGCCTGATAGATACGGTCGAGACGCACCGCGAGACGGTGACCTCGTTGTACGACATGTACATGTCCACCGTGACCAACCGCCTGAACGCGATCATGAAGGTCTTGACAATCATCTCGACGATCTTCATTCCCATTACCTTCGTCTCCGGCGTATTCGGCATGAACTTCGAGTTTATGCCGGAGTTGCACCATCCGTGGGGATATCCGGCGGCGTTGGGACTGATGCTGGCGATCGTGGCGGCCATGCTGTACTTCTTCCGTCGCCAGCGTTGGATCTGACGCCTCAGGCTGGAGTTGGCGTTCCCAGGCGCGCC
>JAQULY010000585.1 GCA_028718445.1 Kiritimatiellia bacterium | reverse complement strand
CCGCCGCATCGGCGAAGCGGGGCGTGCGAGCCAGTTCCTCGGCGGTACCGAAACACTGGGCGTCCGGAACTCCGAATACGCGCGCAGCGCGTTCGCGGCGCCCCTGGTCGGGATCGGCCACGCCGACGATGCGCAGCAGCTCCGGCTGACGCAACGCCAGTTGCGCGTAGCCCAGGCTCCGGTGCCCGGCACCGACGATCACGGCCGTGACGGGACCGCGGTTCAGCTCCGCGCGCCCACCTTCCGGGAGTGGCCCCGGGCCTGACTGAATTTCCCTCATGGGTCTCCCGGCTTCTTCATGGCTTGAGCCTCCCCCGCGGGCGCGACACGCTCGATGCGGATCACCGTTCCCTCCGCGGGGGTCAGGCGCAACGCGAAGGTCGTACGCCCGTCCTCCACGGCGGTCGGCACCGGGAAAGCCTTCTCGCAGCCGAGATCCACGGCGCGGCCAAAGGTTCCCGTCAACCGGATCTTGTCCTCGAGCGTGTCATCGAAGTCCGGGTTCACCACGAAAAGGTAGAGATGCGCCGGGGACTGCCGTGCCACCCACCAGAACTTGCCGTTTACGGCCTCGAAGTCGCGCGTCGTGAGCCGGTTGACTTCACTCAGCAACGTGGTCTCGGCATACGGAGACGCCTGGGTCAGCAGGACCATCTCGCCGGTTCCCGCCTGGCGACGCAACACCCTGACTCCCTCCTCGGCTGCGCGTTCCTCCCGAACGTTTCCGCCCGTCTCCGTCACCGAAATCCGGGTGTACTGCTCATCCATAACATAGTCCAGGCCCGGCATCAGTTCCCGCATCAGTCGTCCGTCCGCCTGGCCGTACTGATTCAGCTCGCCTGGCGGAAGCAGTGCGATGAGCGTCCCGCCGCCGCGTACCCACTCCACCAACAAGGCGGTGGTTTCCGGGCGCAGGCAAACCCCCCGGACCAGAATGAGCGTCTGGAAGTCCCGCAGGCTCTGCCGGCCTTCCAGCAACACGTCCTCCCATACGAACCCGTAGTTCCAGCGATCCCTTTCCAGCGACCGCGCCACCTCGGTCGTGACCTCGCGCACGTCCACCCCGTTCATCTGCGTGGCGGAGGCCTCCATCAGCGCAATCGGCGGCGTCATCGTGGGATACGTCAAAGCGATCTCGCCGAAGCGGCGCGCGCGCAGACGCCCGACCGGCATGAAGCCGCTGGAATAGCGCAAAATACTGCCGGCCATCTGCGGCACATAGTACTGGCACCCCTCCGAGAAGCCGGGGGCTCCGCCGTACCAGACCGCCAGCACCGATTTGCCCCACGCCATCTCGTGGAACATGTCCAGCAGTCCGCTGTTCTTGTAGCCCGCTTCGCGGAACAGGTCCGTGTAGTGCAGGGCCGCCCCCCATTCGAAATCCGCCAAGGGGTTGCCGTATGCCTTCTTCAGGCTGTCGAGAATCCGCCGGGAGACCACGGGGCTCTCCTTGTCGGACGCATAGGTGTGGTGCCCCACGATGTCATAGGTCTTGAACATCCGCGGCACGTCCAGCATCCGCCGGTAGTCTTCTCCGCCCATAAGGCAATGGTAGTCGTTCAGGGTCTTGACGTAGGGCATGTGTGCCTTCAGGCTTTCGCTCATCAGCCGCATCCAATCCTGGTAACCCTCCTGGCGGAATACCTGGAACTCGTACATCAACCCGTTGGGATGCGTCGCGTCAACCTTGCGCTGGTCGATCTCCCCGAAGTCCTTGTAGCCGCTTGCCCAGGCTTTGTTCAGGGCCTCGATGCTCCCGTATTTCCGCGTCAGTTTCTCCCGGAATGCCGCGATGGCGCTCGTGTTGAAACCGCTCTGCGTCGTCCCTGCCAGCGTGCTCTGTTCCCAACCGATCAGGAACAGCCGGGAACGGTCGGGGTAGCGCGCATGTATGTGCTCGCTCCACTCGCCGAGCATCTGGCGGTACATGGCCTGCACATCTGGATTCCAGTAGTTCAGCAGCGCCTGATACCCGCCCCCTCCGGCATAATAACCCGATGTGATCGGCCGTGAGATGGGCTGCTTCTGACCATACCAAGTGGACGCCACGCCCGATTCGTTTTGGAAGAAGATATCCGGATCGTCGCGGTGGCGCTCCAGCCACCAGGCGGGACAGAGTCCGATGGTATGCACGCACCCGAAAAGCGACTGCACCATGAAGTAGGAATTCGTCGCGGGATCCTGGAGATTGTCGGCGATCCACGGCTCGATGACCGGCCAGTAGAAGCTGACAGAGTCCGTTCGCCCGGTCCGCGTCGGGTCATCCAGCACCATCGGGATGTTGTGGCAGTAGTCCAACTGCAGCAACCGTCCACGGAACTCGCCCACCGAACCCGAACAAACCGGCAGGTACAGGAACACCGGCCGGCCCGCCCGCTCAAACCGGCCATCCCGCCAGACCAACTCCGCATCGTAGGGCCCTGGCGACATGGGCGGCGGCGCCTCCAGAGCTTCTCCCGGGCGCTGCAGCAATACCGCCGCGCAAGCTTCCGTCTCGCGATCGAGCCGGTCCAGAACGTCTGTCAAACGCCCGGCTGCCGGGGTGAACTGCTCGTCCAGGAGGCGTTCGTCGTAGCTGTTCCCCCAGGCGGCGGCGTAGACACCATAGAGCCCCGCCAGCTCGTTGAGCCCAGCTCGCCGCAGCGCCCCGACGGATGCAAAATGCGCCTGAACCCGTTCTCCGCCGCCCGCCCTTTGCAGATGGAACAACGCCCTGGCCAAGGCCAGACAACGCTCGTCCAGGAGCGCCTGTCGGATCAGCAGCGTCTCGTACTTCCGGGCCGTCGCATCGAAGGCGGGCGTTGGCGGCCTGCGCCAGGCCTGCCTGATTTCGGGCGATGCAAACGTTCCCGCCAGGTTCCGCAACGAATGAACCCACAGGCTCGGCGGATCGGTCCGCAAGAGGTAGTCGAGATCCAGGATCTCCCGCAACGAAACCGTGTATAGCCGCCCGTTCAGTTGCGCCGCCCGCGGACTCGCCACGCAGAGATTGTCCACGCACAGACGCGCCTTCGGGCCGGTCTTCACGCGGACTGTTTTGATCGCCTCCCCGGCGCCGGCCAGCGGCAGGGACGCTCCCAGCGGAAACCACTGGATACCGGGCGTGGCATAGCCGGCGTAGAGATTCACGATGCCCGCCTGGAATATCCGCGCTTCGCAGTTGAAACCTAGGCGCAAAGAGAACCAGCGTTCCGGCTGGAATCTGAAGCGCCCGTTGATGGGCCGGTTCTGGTACGAGATTCTGTCGATCAGCCGCTGCTCGCCGGCAGCCGTGCCGGCGCGGAAGACACCGTCTTCACCGATGATCACGGAACCGAGCAATCCGCCGGCCTCGTCCAGCAGCTCCACGCGTCCGCATTCGCCATCGTAGCCGGGCGACAGCAACTCCAGCTCGACCTCTCCGGTCCGCAACGCCCG
>JAQULY010000584.1 GCA_028718445.1 Kiritimatiellia bacterium | reverse complement strand
TGGTGCACGGCCGCCCCGCCCGGATGGAGGGCACGATCACCTCCACCATCGGGCGGCACCCCGTGGATCGCAAGCGAATGGCGGCCAACCCTCCGCGCGGCAAAGCGGCGGTTACGCACTACCGCATCGAGGAAGCGCTGGGTAGCGTGACGCTGCTGCGCCTGCGGATCGAGACCGGGCGCACACACCAAATTCGTGTCCACCTGGCGCACATCGGCCATCCCGTGGTAGGCGATCAGCTTTACGGCGATCACACCCGCGACCGCCGGCTGCCGGGTTGCCCGGCGCGCCAGATGCTGCACGCCGCCGTGCTCGAACTCGATCACCCCGGCGACGGCCGCCGCATGACCTTCATGCGCGCGCCGCCCCCGGACATGAGCGACTTCTTGGCTTCGCTGCGTTGAGCGATCCGATCGGAACGGCGGTGACCGCCGTCTCCATTGCACGCATCCTTGGCGTTCCGTCCCGGCCAGCCAACGCGCGCACCTTTGGAGCCGGCCGTCCCGGCCGGACAGCGGCTGTCGGGTTCGGTACGGGCTACCGTTACCGGAAGAAGGCCTCGTCCACGGCCGTCGCCGTGCGTAACGCCTCGAAATCAGGAATCGAGCGCCGATGGGTGGAGGCCAGCGTCTTGAGGCGCGCATAGATGCCGCGTGCGACCATCTCATTGCCGGCCTGGCAGGACTGTCGAATGGCAAAGGCCAGGAAGACGGCATAGGTCTGCAGTTCGTTGGGTGTCTCGCGCACCGTCTCTTCGAAGAAGGCAACGGTCGGTTCGATCAGGCTCAGGTTGGGCGCCACGGCATAGCGACCTGCGGCCAGATCGCCGGTGAAGCGTCCTTCCGAGATGCTCGTGACCAGATTTTGCTGAACCATGCGGCGGCAAGCCTGCCGCTCGAAGCCTTCGGCCAGGGGCAATCCCGACCAGGCCCAGTAGATGGCGTGACTCTGGGCCAGCCGCCAATCGAGCGCGCCGAAGCGCCGCTCGATCTCGCGCATGCGATCCAGGTCCATGCGAAACGACTCACGCAGTTCTACAGCTGCGCTGCTGCCGGCAGGCGGCAGGCCGCCATGCGCATCCACCACGGCGCTCATGGCCTGCGCCAACGCCAGTTTGTAGAGCGTGTGCGCGGGGTCGCCGTTGTAACCGATCTTGTTCTGGTACATCCAACCGAGTTCGCGGTACAGCCGAGCTTCCCGCGGATTGACAGGCAGGGCGCGATCGCGCAGGAGCGAGACGCCCTCGGCGACCCAGGTCAGGCGGTCCTCGTAAGACGGCATCATGGCGCTGATGTTGTAGGCCAGGTTCCAGGCGTTGTAGATCCAAGCGTCGGTGGCGTGCGGATCCAGGGCGGTAATCCACTCGGCCAACTGCACCTGCTCGAAATAACGTCCCTGTTCCTGCATCCGGCCCGCCCGCAGCCACAGAACCTCGGCGATGACACCGCGGAATCCGCCCAGGCCGACCATGACATACTGCACCCAGGGCGGTTGTCCCGCGGCATATGCGCGCGCCTCCTTCAAGCCCTCGTGTCGCGATGCGCGCAGCCGCGGTTCAAGCTTGAGCGCCAGCACCGCGCCGGCCAGCAGCAATGCCCACGGCAGCAGGACTGACAGCTTCTGGTGCCCTTGTTCTCTCATGCTCAGTCCCTTAGTTCGGGAACTCCCTGCGCTTCAGTGCGGCGGCTGCCAAGGCGCCGCACACGCAAGGCGCGATCAACCCATTGACCAGCCAGCTTCGCCCCAGTTCGTCGGCTGGGAACAGTTCGGCGGCCGCCAGGCGCCGCAACGGTTCCGGCGCCAGCGCCGGGCGCGCGGCCGTGTCCAGCGCCGCTGTCGTTCCCAGCGCGGCGGCATGCAGCCAGCGGCTCGCGGCACTCGGGACGGCGTCGGAGAAGACCTCCTCGGCGTCACGATCGTTCATCACGAACGCGCTCACCAGCGTGGCCACCAGCAAGCCGGTGGCGCAGAATGACGCCACCGGCAGGGAGAAGAACGATCCCAGCGCGAGCCCCAGCGATGCCAGCAGAGCCAGCAGCGAGAGCTGCAGCGCGGCCGCGCGCAGAAGGTTGCCGGCCAGGCTGCCGCGCGGCAACAGCAGTGTCAGCCCCTGCCGCGGTTGCAGCAGCAGCGGTCCGGTCTGCTCGTCGCCGGTGTGCCGCATGGTCAACTCCAGCAGCCGTTGCCCGGCAAACGGCGCGGATGGCAGCCGCACCTCGAATTCGCGCGAGGAGAAGTCGTCGAGGTTGAAATCGAAGCCGGCGCCATTGCCGGGAGCGCTCAGCCGGCATTGCGCCTTGACGACGGCCCGGGTGAAGGCATCGGTGTCGAATCGCAGCCTCAGCCAGATGGGGAAACGCTGGTCGGGTGGCCGGTCCAGTCTGAAGCGCCATGACCATGTGCCGCCGCGCGCCAGCGCGGCCGGCTGAAAGGGCAACTCGCGGCGCAGTCGCCGCCGGTACTGCTGGCGTTCGGTATCGTTCAGGGAAAGATCCAGGCCGGACATCGCCAATTCCAGTTGCCGGTCGAGAGACGGCAATTCGGGCGCGTACGCGGCGCGCGCCAGCCGCAGGGCGATGGCAGCTTCCGGATGTTGGCGCAGACGCGCGATCACGGTCACGTGTACCGCGGCGGCTACGCCCGCGAGCAGCAGCGCATCCAACAGCAGCACGCCCAGCAGTTTGCCCAACCAGATCTGCCAGGCCGGCGCCGGCTTGACCAGCGCCAGCGGCAGGGTATGCGCCGCGACTTCGCCAGACACCAGCGCGCACGAGACCCACAGCGTCGCCAGCGCCAGCACGCCGAAGGCCGCGCCCAGCGTATAGCCCAGGATCATCCGCGACAAACCCCCGGGAGTGCCGTCGCCTCTGAGCAACGGAGGCAGACCGAAAACCACGGCGGCCAGCAGCGCCAGCAGCGCCAGCAGGACTCGCGAACGGATCGCCTCCTTGAGCGTCAGGCGCGCGACTGCCGTGAGCCGTCGGATCATGTGGCCGCCTCCCGCGCAGCGGGCGGCGCCGGCGGCCGGCGGAGAAACTCCGCCGGCGGTCTGCGCTGTTCCTGTCCGGTGTCCCCGGTCTCGCTGACCGCCCGCAGGAAGAAGTCCTCCAGGCCGATACGCGGATGGTCGCAGCCGACCGGCCGAGCCAGCCGCGATTCAAGCTCGCGGCGGAGAGCCTCGGCTTGCGCGGCCTCGATGCCCTCGATGCTCAGCCTGACGGCGTCGCGCCGTTGCAGCAGTTCCGCCACGCTTCCACCGGCGCGCACGGTGCCGTCGCGGAGTATGGCGACGCGGTGGCAGACGTCCTCGACGTCCGCGAGCAGGTGCGAGGTCAGCAGCACGGTCATGCCCCCGGCGGCCAGCAGCCGCAGCCAGTCCTTGACCTCGCGGCAGGCGATCGGGTCGAGTCCGGAAGTCGGTTC
>JAQULY010000583.1 GCA_028718445.1 Kiritimatiellia bacterium | reverse complement strand
CCGGGATTCGAAGCGCACGATGTGCCCCTGGTCCGGGTGTATCGCCAAACGCCAGGCGTCCCGAGCAGCGCACAGGCTCCAGATTCTCCTACCGCGCGTGCGACATGGCTGTGGCAGGTTGTTCACGGCAAGCAGTATCGCAGAGCCGCGCGCGCGTCGCGTTCGCTTTCCCGGTGCGCCACAATTCCGCACGCGCATCGGAAGCCATGCATTTATCTTGGTATCGCGTAAGGCCTTGCGGTAGAGTTTTCTCGTGGAGCGACACCGTCATAGCGGAGACCGGACACGGCATGTGGAACCGTCGCGCGAAGTCTCCGTTCGGGGGGAGACCATCGGGCTGCCGTTGTTGGCCAGCGCCGGTTTCGATCGTCTTCTGGCGGCCGGCGGGCACGGCGTACACGCACACCCGACGTATGAACTCTTCGCGGTCCTCTCCGGCGCCCTGGTCCTCGAGCAGGAGTCCATGTCCTCCCTCCGGATGCGGGGCGGCAACGTGCTGGTGATTCGGCCGGACGTCTCACATCGCCCGGCAGAACGGCAGGTCAAGCCGGGCACCTACCTATGGATACAAGTGGCCGCGCAGCCGGTCTCCTTCGACGGATCAAATTTTACGCCGGCCGACTACCGCGCCATGATGATCGTTCTGGAGCGCCACGCCGGCCGAGTCCACCGCGCCTCCGGCGACCTGATGAAACACCTGCTCGCTTACCAGCGACTTCTGGACCGGTTTGCGTTGCCGCATCCGCCGCCGCTGCTGGTAACGCGACTCCGTATCATGACCTGTCTGAACCTGCTGCGTATCGTGGAACACCTCGCCGAGACCGCCGCGATCAGGGAAGGGGCGGAAGCCGACCCGATCATACAGGCCGCATGCATCTTTTTAGAGGCCCACTACGCAGAGCCGCTCTCGGTGCCTCAAGTCGCACGGTACCTGGGATATGACGTTTCGTGGTTCGAGAAACGGTTTCGAGCATGCGTTGGAGTCCCGCCCGGGAACTACCTGCAGTCCCTCCGTGTGGAGAAGGCCAAGGATCGCCTGTGCGCCGAGCAAGCCGAGATCACCGACATCGCCCTGAGCACGGGATTCGCCAGCAGCCAGTATTTCGCGCACGTCTTTCGCAAGTTCACCGGTCTCACGCCAACGCAGTACCGTCGTTCACTCGATCGGCAAAGATGATTGGATCCCCAAAAAAGAAGGGCATCGGCACGTGGATGCCGATGCCCCGTCTCAAAAGCTGCGAGCGTCTGATTTACCAGCGCTTGCCGCCGCCGCCTCTGCCACCGCGGTCATCGCGGGGCTTGGGCTGCGATTCGTTGACGCGCAGAGCGCGTCCTTTGAAGTCCTTCCCGTTGGTTCCCGCGATGGCCTTCTCAGCCTCACCGCGATCGCCCATCTCGACAAACCCGAAGCCCTTGGCGCGACCCGTGGCCTTGTCCATCACCACGCGCGCCGAGGCCACACTGCCAAAAGGTTCAAATAGCGCCTGCAGTTCCGCGTCCGTTACCTCGTACGGGAGGTTACCTACATAGATATCCATGCTCTGTTTCTCGTCTCATGTCACGTGATTAGCGATATCCCGATGCATCAACCATGACGGGAAGACGGTCGGAGCTGGCCGAGCCTATCCCGGCCACGCAGATAGTATGCACATTTCGCGCCTCGTTGCATAGCGTCATTTGGAGCACCCTAAGAGAGACTATTTGGATGGTTCGGGGAACGGCGGGGACCGCCGTCTCCAGCGGTGCCCCTGGAGCCGGCCGTCCCGGCCGGTCTTGTGGGACGGTGGGGACCGCCGTTTTCATTTGGCGCTTCCGGGACCCTTGTTGAATCCCACAAGTTCGACGCCCGAGCCAATTCGCTCGTGGTGCGCGTTACCAACGGCGATCCTCTGACCTCTGACCTCCGCCCTCGGTCCTCCGACCTCCGCTACCTCTGGCATGGCCGGGAATACTCATGGGCCTTGAGAGCCGCCGATTGCCCTGGCGGGCAATCTTCACTATCATTGGCGCCATACTGCCGTGAAATGGAGGGCATGGTGCAGGGGAGCAGGCGATGCAGGCAAAATCGAGGCGCAATGCGGCCATAGGCGTGCTGGTGGGAATCTGGGTGTGGTGCGGCGCGCATGCGAACGTTGTGGCGGCGCCGGTGCCCCTGCATGAACTGCCCGCCGGCACGAGTTGGATCGTACATGCGGATGTGGCGCGCTGGGTTGCCTCGCCGTGGTATGCCCGTTTCGTGGCGGCCGTCGGCGAGTCCACGCCAGCGCTGCGAAGCCTGCGTGCATTCGAGGCGGCCTCATCGGTCAACATCACCGCCGATGTGCGCAGTGTGACGATCTGCGGACCCGGAGGCGAGGATGCCGTAGCCTTCCTGCGCGGCAACTTGAACGCGGCCAGACTCACGGCCGGCCTCAAGACCGCGCCGGGTTTTTCCCAGCAGCGGCAGGGCAAGTGGAACCTGCTGAGTTGGCCGATGCGGTCGCGCGACGGCGGCAGCCGGCGCGTCCACGCTTGTTTCGCCGGTCCCGGTCTCCTACTCCTGGGCGAGAACGCGCAGTCGGTGATCAAGGCCGCCGGGGCAGGGGAGCAGGCCGGCGGCAACCTGGCCGCGCATCGCGTGTTCAAGGAACTGGCCGGCAGAACCGGTGACGCCTGGCTGTCGGCTCTGGTGGTTGATGGTTCGAAAGTGGCTTCGGGCCTGGCCGAGGCCGATTTACTCCGTCAGTGCGAAACGGTGACAGTGGCGTTGCGTCCGGATCGGGGCGGTCTGGCAGGTCAGATGGATGCTGTCGCGATCAACGAGGATGCGGCGGCGACGCTGCAACAACTGCTCGCGGCGATGCAGGTTATGTTTTCGATGCGCGCTGCGTCCGAACCGGGACTGGCCGCCCTGGCCGAAACGATGCAAGTCAGCGGCGAGGGGCGCAGGGTGAAAGTGCGCGCCGCTTGCGATGCCGATGCCATGCGATTGCTGACGGGCGCGGCGGCGCGCGAGGTCAAGCGCAAGAGCCGCCCCGGATCGTGAGCGGGTGTGCAACGCGCATTATTGCGGCAACGCAATAGCGGCTTGACGCATGGCGGCGTCGGCCAGCGTCAACGCAGCCATGGCCTCCACGACCGGCACGGCTCGCGGCAGAACGCAGGGATCATGCCGTCCGCGCGTTTCCAGAACGACGGGGCGTCCCTCGAAGTCCACGGTCGTCTGCGGCTGGGCGATGGTGGGAACGGGCTTGAAGGCCACTCGAAAACGGATGATCGCGCCATTGCTGATGCCGCCCTGGATGCCGCCGCTGCGGTTGGTCAGCGTGCACAACTGTCCCTCCGGTCCGGCGCTAAATAGATCGTTTTGCGCCGAGCCGCGCATGCGGCAACCGGCGAAGCCGGAACCGACCTCAAAACCCTTGGCTGCCGGCAGCGAGAGCAT
>JAQULY010000582.1 GCA_028718445.1 Kiritimatiellia bacterium | reverse complement strand
CGCGCTGATAGATCGCCTCTGCCACGAGCCGGCCGAAGTCTAGTGACTTCTGGTCATGAGTCTAGCATCGGACAGAATCCCCACTTCAGCCGACATTCTGCTGGTTGCCGTCAACGCCCGTTACAGCCACTGCAGCTATGCCGGACGCACGCTGATGGCCAACCTTGGGCCGCTGACAGAGCGCGCCGCCCTGCTCGAAACCGACTTGGACACGGCGCCGATGCAATTGGCGTCGGCGATCGCCGCGCGCGCACCGCGCATTGCTGGCTTTTCGGTATATCTGTGGAATACGCGCCTCGTGCGCGACACGGCGCAGTTGCTGCGAAGCGTCGCGCCCGGCATGGCGATCGTTTGCGGCGGCCCTGAGATTGTCGCGGGCTGCGCTCCCGATTGGCGCGGATTGGCAGATGCACTCGTCCGCGGCGAAGGCGAGCAGGTCTTCCGCGAATGGTGCCTGAAACGGCTGCGGTGCCCCCCTGGCGGGGAGACCGCCCCAGGCGAGCCGGAGTGGATTGAGGTGCGCGACGGTGTCGCCCCGGAAACGCTGGACCTGCCTTACGGTTTGTACAGCGATGCCGACATCCGTCAGCGCACCATCTACGTCGAGTCCTCGCGCGGCTGTCCCTTCCATTGCCTCTACTGCTCGTCCTGCGGCAGCGGACTGCGACTGCTGCCGCTGGCGCGCCTTCTTCCGGAGCTCGAACGTCTCCGCGCGCGCGGAGTGCGCCGCTTCAAGTTCCTGGACCGCAGCATCAATGCCGACGAGGCGCACGCCTGCGCGCTGCTCGATTTCTTCCTGGAGCGGCCGGCGACCGGGCTGCACGTGCACTTCGAGCTCACGCCGGTGAAGCTCGGCGACGATCTGCGCGCGCGCCTTGCCGCCTTTGCGCCGGGAGTGCTCCACCTGGAGGTCGGCGTGCAGACGCTGAGCGACGCTGTGGCGCGCCGCATCGGCCGCCCCGAAACGCGCGTCGCCGCCCTGGAGTGCCTGCGCTTCCTGACGCGCGAGACGGGCGCCTGCGTGCATGCCGATCTGATATTCGGGTTGCCCGGCGAGGATCAGGCCGGCTTCGCGGCGGGCTTCGACACACTGGTCCGCATGGGCTTGCCGGAACTGCAGGTCAATCGGCTGAAGGGCCTGCCGGGCACCCCGCTGCTGCGCCTGCCGGAGTTGAGTGAAGCCTTTAGTCCGCTGCCCCCATACGAGGTCTTGCGCACCGACGCGCTCGATTTCGCCGCGTTGACGCGTCTGCAGCGCTTCGCCACCGCCTGGGACCGACTTAACAACCGCGGCCATTTCCGCAACGCCCTGCCACTGCTGTGGCGCGATCCGCGGGCGTCGCCCTATGCCGCCGTCGCCGCGCTGGCCGAACGCGTGCAGACGCGCGAAGGCCGCGTCCACGCGCTCGGAGAGCATGCCTGGGCGCGGCATCTGTACGCCTTTTTGCTGGAGAGCCAGGGAATGGACGATCGCACCGTGCGCGCCACGCTGGCCGCGGACGGCGTGCCGGATGCCGTGCTACGCGCCGGCGGGTAGTGCGACGGCGACGACAAGAACCCTAGCCCGACTTTCTCAACTGGCGGCCGGATCGTCAGCCGTGATCGTCGCCGTACGCGCAAACGGCTTCCCGTCTTCTCGCTTCTCGACAGAGGGAAGCATCCTATGGTTTGCGCCACTCAAAGACCATGGTGTTGTATTTATCGGGATTGTCGCGCAGACGGAAGTACGCATCCGGCGCCTCCTCGACTGGCGTGGGCGCGGCGGCCACGTCAGCCATCGGCAGTTGCCCGAGCCGAATGCGCTCGATGACGCAGGCTCGGTCGCCCACCGTGCGATCGCACGGCGTTAGAACCAGCGCACCCTCCGTGCCGCCCTTCAAGCCTCCTGGCTCGATCTCATGCGTATGAGTGTACGTGGCCACGTAGACCAGCCGAGGCCAATAATGAAGACAACCGTGCAAAGCGGCAACAGGATAGTTCACGTCCATCGCGCGAGCCGCAGGCTGCCGCAGAATGGTATTGGCCAACTCCACTCCCGCACGACTGGACGAGCATTCCAGCGCGATGTCCACGCCGCCTCCTGCCACAGCCAGAATGCGCTCTCGCGTGTCTCCATCCCTTGGGTCGACGACGGCCGCGGCGCCCCATCGCAAGGCGCGTTGCAGGCGCGAGTTCACCATATCCAAGGCAATCACCCGCACGCCATGGAGCGCCAACCAACGCAGCGCAAAGGCGCCAACCAGGCCTTGCCCGATCACCACGGCGGTCTCGCCCTGGCCCGGCACGGCGCAAGTGGCCGCCCTCCAACCGATGGCCGCGACTTCCACGGCGACATACTCCCATGGATCCGCGCCTTCGGGCAGCTTGAGCGGACATTCGTAGCCGGTCACTTCGCACACGTGGTGGCTCGCTTGCCCGCCCCACAAGCTTGTGTAACCCGGAAACATGACAGCGGAGCGGCCGCTGACCAAGTCGCCAATGCTCCATCCCCTGGCGTCTCTCCCAACCTCAATCACGCGTCCGACCCAGGAATAGCCCGGAATGGCGGGAAAGCGATTCTTCGATTCCTTGGTGCCGGCCAGAATTCGAAGTTCCGAGCCCGGCGAGACAAACGAGTATATCGTTTCGCAGACGACCTCTTTCGGCCCGCAGGCAGGAAGGTCAAATGTCTGGAACGTCACCTCGTTGGCGCGGGGAAACACGATGGTCTTGACCCTGCACATTATCAACTCCCGTTCGAATTTGACCTAAGCAACTCGCTTGCTCCCCAGACGCGCGACGGCCAGGGCGGCTTCGTAATCGTCGTCGCCCAGCACGGCGCGCAACATCGCCAGGACGTTTTGAGGCGGCGTGCCGGCCTGAATCGCGTGCGACGGTGCGGCGATATATCCGCCATTTTCACCCAGCACACGCACCAGACTACGACATTCGCGCTCCACGGTTGCCACGTCCGAAAATGGGAGCAACCGCTGAACGCTGATCGCGCCGTGGAAAGACAGGCGGTCGCCGAAGGCCTTTTTCAGGCGCGCCGGGTCCATCCCATCCGCATCCGTCTGCACCGCCTCCAGAATATCCACCCCTGCGTCAATCAGATCGGGCAGAATCTCGAACACCGCGCCATCGCTGTGGTGCATGATCCTGGCGTGGGGCGCGTACCGGCGCACGCACTCGGTCAGGCGCCGATGGCAAGGCTGGATCACGCCGCGATAGATCTCACGACTGATGAGCAGACCGTGCTGGCCACCAAGGTCATCCGCCATGAAGACCAAGTCCGTCAAGTCGCCGGATTCCCGCAACGTCCGGGCAAGGCGTTCGGCCAGGAAATGGGATATATGGTCCATGGCCGCCTCGACGATTTCCGGCTGAGTCAACAGGTTCGCCAGCGCCTCTTCGAGCCCGGTCATCCAGGTGTAGATCTCAAAAGGATTCCC
>JAQULY010000581.1 GCA_028718445.1 Kiritimatiellia bacterium | reverse complement strand
GTTCACGCCCTTCGTTGCTGACCACGGCGATCTTCAGCCCGTACCGAACCTTGAGCTGAGCGACCAGCTCGATCATCTCGGGGTAAGGTGTCGATTGCGCGAACATGAAGCGCCGAAACTGAGCCCTGGTGAACGATCGCTTTTGGTAGAAGACCACCCGACCTAAATATTCTTCCAGTGTGAGCTTTCCCTCCTCGTAGGTGTCGAAGGTCAGGTGATGCCGATCCTCCATCTCGGCTAACTCCAGCTTGAAGTTCATCGCCGCCCGTTTGCGGGCATGATGATCCCACCCGTTGGTGAGCAACACGCCGCCGATATCCAGAAACAACGTCGTAATCTCTGTTGAGCGTTTCATCAATCTCCTCACGCTACCGTTGTGATGTCGGTTACGTTCCCAATTCCTGCAGCGTCCTCAGGAAGGTTATGACATCTTCCCGACTTAACATGCCGATGACACGGTGATCCCGGGTAACAGGCATCTGGTTGACTCCATTGCGGTCCATCTCCTGGAGGGCGACCCACAGCTCGGCATCGGGATCGATGCATTTTGACTGTTCCAAGGGAAGCATGACCTGAGCGGCACTCGTGGTGGCCCATTCGGGACGCGGCACTTCCTTGACCCGATGCAGAGTCATCAAACCAACGGTGTTGTCGTCGCGGTTGACGAGAAAACAGCGTTGCCCGCTACCGAGGATGTGTTCGTCCACCAACTGCTGCAGCGTCAGATCCGCGGGAACGGCGGCGCAATGAGTGCTCATGGCCTGCGAGACTCTATGGCCCGCCAGAAGACCTTGAAACATTACTCGCTGCACCTGGGCGGAAGCCGCGTTGTCGAGGAACCAGCCGATGAACGCGATCCACAGCCCTCCCCCAAAGTTGCCGTGGAACAACTGCCAGACACCGACGAAGATAAACAAAAAAGCAAAGAACCGGCCAACGTTCGCAGCGATGAGCGTTGCTCGGCGCATATTTTTCGTGATCGCCCATACGATGGCGCGGAACACACGGCCTCCGTCGAGTGGATAACCGGGGATCAGATTAAACAACACGACGGCCAGGTTGATATAGGCCAGATACTTGGCCAGACCTAAGAGAGGTTCCATGCCTGACACCATCGGCTGCACCACGTAGAAGCAGGCTGCCAGAGCCAGGCTCACAAGGGGGCCCGCAATCGCGACGAGAAGCTCGGCGATGGCGCTGGGTGGATCCCCTCCAATTTGAGCGACGCCTCCGAAGAGGAACAGCGTGATGCTGTGCACCGGAATATTGTATCGCAGGGCCACCACGGAGTGCCCCAACTCATGGAGCAGCACGCTCACAAAGAATATGATGGTCGTTACGGCACCCATGAACCAATACAGCGGCGGCGGCCAGTCCTTGAACTCGGCGGGATAGTAACTTCCCGCCAGCATCCACGTGAGTAGCGCAAAGACCACAAACCAGGAGTAATCCACACCGATCGAAATGCCTAGAATCCTGCCTAACGGAATATTGTGTCGAGTCATGCGCGTGTTCCCTTCTTGGCGCGTCTGCCGACCGATTCCATGGGTAGCGCCCAACTATGTCCTTGTTGGGCAAGCAGCCCTTGCGCAGCTTCTGGTCCCCAGGTACCGGCGGCGTAATTCGGGAAATCACCAGGCGGCGCAGCCGCCCACACGTCGAGCACCGGCATCAACAACCGCCACGCTGCCTCGACTTGGTCGGCACGCATGAACAACGTGGCGTCGTTCTTCATCACGTCCCAGAGCAAGGTCTCATAAGCGTCGGGCGACCGCGCGGCGAACGTATCCTGATAGTTAAACTGCATCTCCACCGTCCGCAGGCTCATTCTTGGCCCCGGGTGCTTCGCCTGAAAGCGCAGCACGATGCCTTCGTCAGGGTAGATCGACATGACCAGGCAGGCCGGTTGCCAGTCGAGGGTAGCCTCTGGCGGAAACGCCTGATGCGGCACTGCGCGGAATTGGATGGCAACTTCCGACACCTGCCGTGTGAGGCGTTTTCCTGTGCGGAGATAGAATGGGACGTCCTGCCAGCGCCAGTTGTCGAGGAACAACTTCAGCGCCACAAACGTCTCCGCTTGGGAATCGGGGGACACGTCGTCTTCTTCGCGATAACCGCACACGCCCTTGCCGCCGATCCAACCTTTGCCGTACTGCCCGCGGACCACGTACTGATGGACCGCGTCATGATGAATCGGACGAACCGCGTGAAGCACATCCACTTTCTTGTTGCGAATCTCGTCGGCATCGAAGGACACCATCGGTTCCATTGCTACCAGACACAACAGTTGCATGAGGTGATTCTGCACCATGTCGCGTAGCGCGCCCGCCTGATCGTAATAGCCGCCGCGATGTACGACACCCACCTCTTCGGCGACGGTGATGGTCACGCAGTCCACGTAACGGCGATTCCATATGGGCTCGAAGAGTGGATTGGCAAAGCGAAACGCCAGAATGTTTTGCACGGTTTCTTTGCCCAGATAATGGTCGATCCGGAAGATCTGGGATTCCGCGAAGCTGTCTGCGAGGATGCCGTTCAACTTGCGGGCGGATTCCAGGTCATAGCCGATCGGTTTCTCGATCACAATACGCGACAGCTCCCGGTCACGCGCCAACCCGGCCTTGCCGAGGTATTTCGGGATTTCGCCGAACATGCTCGGCGGTGTGGCCATGTAGAAGATGCGGTGGACCTTGGCGCCCCATTCCTTTTCCAGCTTCGCGCATTGTTCACCCAGGGTCGCATAAGTTTGGAGATTCTTGAAATCGCCCTGCTGGTAGCGGATATGCCCGGCAAACTCGCCCCATTCGCCGGTTTTCACCGTTCCTTGGCGTGAGAACTTCTTGACGCCGTCGTGGAGACGATGGCGCAGCTTTTCGTCGCTCAAGTCAACGCGATCTACCGCGATGACCGAAAAATCAGCGGGCATACTTCGGTCCTGGGAGAGGTCAAACAAGGCCGGTACGAGCTTTCGCCAGGTCAAGTCACCGGCTCCGCCAAAAATGACGAACACCGTCGGCTCGGGTTGGTCATTGGTTTTCATAATTCTTACTCCTTCTCCCATTTCGTGTGAAGCGTGCTCTTGGCATTGGTGCACTCACTTACGTGACAAGTATGGAGCAAGCTGCAAATTCGGCAGATCACGCCTCGCGTGGAACGCCGCGCAGATATCTTCCAGCAACGCGGCGCGGATAATGCAGCCACTTCGCCAATTTCATACCGTTGTTGCGATTGCGTACTTCTCATAGCCTAGGTTCCAATAAGATCAGCGCTGCCATAGGATGTGAGCGGATTCCAGGGGAACCGCAACGCCGGAGCAATGTGGTATCACTCGCACCGTATAGCCCCCCACCGTGCGGCCCGCAGACACAGTCGCGCTGTACACGTAGCCGCCCGACGCGCCGGGCAGTTGGCGAACGCGCGTCATCTCCTGTC
>JAQULY010000580.1 GCA_028718445.1 Kiritimatiellia bacterium | reverse complement strand
CGGCCCCTCGGTGGCGCGCGCGGTCGAGTTGAGCGACACGCCGCCCTCCGGAACGACGGCGCAATCACCGCTGACCTACGCGCTGGGCGATCTGGACGCCAACGTCACGACCAGCCTGCAATTCACAGTGGACGTGCATGCCGGCACGCAGGGCTGGATCACCAACCGGGCGACAGTGGTCTGCGCGAACGACTCGAACCTGGTCAACAACGTCTCCGAGGTCGTGACGTTGATCGCTCCGGTGGCGGATGTGTCGGTCATCAAGAGCGGTCCTGCCACGGGCGTGGCCGGCGCGGCGCTGACCTACACCTTGACCGTTGCCAACGTCGGCCCCTCGGTGGCGCGCGCGGTCGAGTTGAGCGACACGCCGCCTTCAGGTACGACGGCGCAATCGCCGCTGACCTACACGCTGGGCGATCTGGCCGTCGGCGTCTCGACCAGTCTGCAATTCACGGTGGACGTGCATGCCGACACGCAGGGCTGGATCACCAATCGTGCGGCAGTGGCCTGCGCGAGCGACACGAACCTGGTCAACAACGCCTCCGAGGTGGTGACGCTGATTGCGCCGGTAGCGGATGTGTCCGTCCTCAAGACCGGTCCCGCCACGGGTGTGGCTGGTGAGGCGCTGACCTACATGCTGACAGTCTCCAATGCCGGTCCCTCGCTGGCTACCGGCATAATGCTGGCCGACTCGCCGCCTGCCGGGACCACGGCGCTTTCGCCCACCAACATGGCGTTGTCGGCGCTGGCGCCGGGCGCGGCCAGCAATATCGTTTTCCACCTGCAAACGCACCCGGATCTGCTGGGCTGGATCACCAACCGGGCGGTGGCGGTTTGCGGCGCCGACACCAACCACGCCAACGACGCGGCCGAGGCGGTCACGCTGATCGGCGCCGAAGCCGCTCTGCGCGTCGAGAAGTGGGCCAACGCGTCCAGCGTACATGGCGGCACGCCGGTTGTCTTCGAGATTGCGGTCACTAATGCCGGTCCCTCGCTGGCGCGGAATCTCAGGCTGGAGGATCGCCAGACGGGCGTTTCCGGCAGTCTGCTGGGTCCCGCCGGGCCGACCAACGGCTTCGATTTCACCTGGTCCGAACTGGCGCCTGGCGGCGCCCTGCGGCTGACCGTTACGGCCGAGACCTATCTGGTCGAGGGGGCGCTTACCAATCGCGTGACGCTGCTTTCGGACACGCTTGACACCAACAGCGCCGACAATGTCTCGCAGGCGATCGTGCTGGTCACGCTCGGCACCGAGTCCATCGCGGTCTCCGCGAGCTGGACGCTGAAAATAAGCACGGGGCTGTTCGATGCCGCTATCGCCATCCGCAACGACGGCACCTTGCCGCTGGCCAACCGCGACTTCTGGCTGGCACTCGCGGTGACGGCGGAATGGTGGCTCTGGAATCCCTCCGGCACCATGCCTGACGGCAAGACTTACTACAACCTGACCGATGCGGTGCGCGCCGCCCTGCTGACCACGGGCAACCGCGACGCCGTCTTCGATCCGGGCGAGACGGTAACGGTGCAGGGGCCTCAGATCTACCATCGTCGCCGGGTTAATCCGCGCAACTACGTGAACGCGTCTTCCGACATCCAGTTCGGTCTGCTATTCAGCAAGCAGGACATCAACCACAATTTCCGGGTCGAGGCGGACGAGGTGGAGCGGGTGTCGGGAAGCTGGCGCTCCGGCGTTCAGGGTGACCGGGCGTTGATCGAGGCCACCCGTCTGCACCGTGGCGCCGCTTATATCTGGGATGCGGCGCTCGGGACCTGGCGCGTGCTGGCGGACGACACGCGCGATTAGTTTTTCATCGGGGAGAGCATAAATGCAGCAGAAGATTGGATCCGAGTCTAATGGACAGTTTGCGCGAGGCGGGATTGACTTCAAGACCGGCGCGTGGCGCCGGCGCGGTGAATTACGCGGGGGTTTGACAACAGGCTGCGCGTGGGCGTGGATCTTGCCGGCCATGCTGTTGGCGGCGGTCCCGATTCTGAGAAGTGAGGAACCCCAACCGGTCGCGCAGCCGGCGACGGCGGCTCAACCCGCGGCGGCGCAGCCCGTGGCGGACGACCTGGTCATTGACGATGGCAAGCCGGCTGCTCCCGCGACGGCGCCGGTTACCTTGAATGCGGACGACCTGGCCAAACTACCTCCGCCGGCCGAACAGGCACATGTTCCGGTCCCGCCCCCAGGCAAAGGCGATCAGGAGGTCAATCTTGAAGTCAGTGTGCCTGCCAACTGCACCGTGCAGGAGGCCATCACGCACGTATTCGCCCAGTTGCCGGCGCTCATGCCCGAATACACCTGGGCGAGCAATGATCTGGAACGGTTGCGCACGGCGCCGGCGGGCTTTGCGACGCCCTCCGGAAAGACCATGCGGTGGGATGAAGCGCTGCTGGAATTGCTCAAACCCGAGGGTTTGGATTTTATCGAGGACGGACGTCTGGTGCGGCTCGGGCCCGCCGATATGATTGAGGATCAGCGCGCGAATCTGGCGCAGGACCGCCTGGCCCGCAATCATAAGAAGATCGTGGTGGCGTTCGACGGACAGGCACTCAAGTTCGTGCTGGAAAATATCCAGTCGCAGGCCGGTATCAGCATGAACTACAACTACATGGATGCGGCCGATCTGAACCCGGTGGTGGTGGCGCCGCCGGTGGCGGTGGCGGATGCCGGGCAGCCCAAGACGGCGGAAGACGGTCTAAGCGCGGATGTGCTGCAGGCCCAGGCGGCGGCCCAGGCGGCCTCCCCATCGAGGAAGGTCACCTACAGCACGCCTCCCGGCATGCCGCAGGAATGGCGCATGGTCTTGCGCGAGGTTCTCGACCCTTGCGGCTATGACTTCATCGAGGTCGGAGGCGTGGTGCGACCCATGCCGCGCGCCAAGATTGTCGAGTACCGCGCGCGCGAGATCAACGAGCGGCCGGTGGCCGTCCGTGTGGTGCGCGTCTACCACGCCGATCCCAAGGAGATTATCGAAAGGCTGCAGAAGATGCCGGGGATACTCAAGCACGCGCAGGCCTTCATGGATATCACCAGGGGCGATGGCTCCTTCTCCAAGCGCTTCACCGGCAGCGGTGTCTCCGCCACTTCCTCCGGCGGCGGCACGACCATCGGCGGCATGGTGTCGGACTCCTCCAACTACGGTTCGATGGACCGTCCGCGCACGCCGCCGGGTGTGGTGATTGGCGATATTGCCTCGAATCTCGATGCCATCGAGGACCGTATCCGCGCCCTCGATGTGCGCGAGCGGCAGGTAGTGATCGAGGCCAAGATTTTCGAGGTCGGCGCCGACATTGACCGCAAGCTGGGCGTCAACTGGCAGAACTTCGGCGGACGTGGGTCGTTCACGAGCGGCGTCAGTTGGGTCAGTACGGTCACCCGCACAAGGACGGACGACGACGAACATGGCGATACCCAGAGTTGGGATTCGGAGCACA
>JAQULY010000579.1 GCA_028718445.1 Kiritimatiellia bacterium | reverse complement strand
CATGGCCGCGCGCGCAAACCGCACCAGCGCCGCTTCCGTGGCCGCGTCGCCGATGTCGGCACCCGCCAGCGTGTATCTGTATCCGCGATTGAACAGGGTGGCCGTGACCAGCGGTCCGCAGACCAGCGACAGGCACTGGAGTTCGCGCTCAACGCACCAGAGGAAGACCGGTCGGTCGCAGACTTTCAGCAGCTCGACGATGAAGCTGTCGGGAACAAACGTGGCGATCACCGCCAGGATCGCGTCCACCCCCCGCCGCGCCAGTTCGGCGCCGGCCGCGGCCGCCTGCGCTTCATTCATGGCAAATGTGTCCGCCGGCGCGATCTCCAGCTCGTCCAGGTCGAGCCGCTTCAGCATCTCTCGAAGCTTGACGGGGCCATGCTCCTCGCCCAGGTTGAAGCCCCCGTAGGCCAGTCCTACGACACCGAGCCGCGCGCGTTGCGGTTCTTTTGTCTGCATGCAACCATTGTCTGACACCATGTGTGCGCCGTGCCACTGAATGCTTTGGCCATCTCATGCGGAAAGTGGCCAGAGTCGAACGTTCAACGTTCGACTCTCAACGGGGCATCCACTGATGGGCCGACGCGCGCGCCAGCGGGACGATATCTTCATCGTGCCGCTCCGTGCCATGCAGAAGGCGGATCCGTACGCAACTGCCCGGGTTGTCGCAATAGCCGGCGCAAATGGCAGCCGCTGTAAGACGGTCGCTGGTGGACGCCGCAGCCGGCAATACGACCGTTGGACCGGGCACGCCCACTGGACGCAGCACCAGGTCGTCCGGCGTGGATTCGGCCTGCAATCGCACATTCTCGCCGGCATCCCGCCCTACCACGCACTTGGCCCCGCCAGGCAGGCGGAAGTGCCGCCCCAGCCGCAGCCAGCTCACGTCACGGAGATGGTCAAGCCCGTCCCGCGTCATCAGGTCGCGCAACTTGGCGCAGAACAGTTTTTCCGTCAGCAGACAGCCGCCGGCCGGCGAAGGATATTCCCGAATGCCGTATTGCGCGGCCAAATCCATCTGCGACCGGCGCGAACGTCCCTCCAAATCCAGCAGACGCGCGCGCGTTACGCGTCCATCCAACTCGGGCCGCGTGGGATCGAGCCGCAGCGCCGAGAGCGGGCGGATCAACAGATCGGCCATGCCGCTTGCCCGCGCCACGAGGTCCAGCGAACGGCGGTTCTGAGACATGGGACGCTGGTTGAGCACCTCGCCGGTGGCGACGAAGTCCCACCCCATGGACACGACCATCTCGCCCGCACGCCTGATCATCAAGGCATGGCAGTCTATACAGGGATTGAGCGCGCCGCCGAAGCCGTGCGGCGGATGCCGGAGCAGCCCGACGATGTCCGTCGTGAAGTCCACCACGTGCAGGCGCACGTCCAACGCCGCCGCCGCTGCGCGCGCCGCATCAATCTTGAAGAACGGGCTGTCGAAGACAATCGCCTCGACGTGGCATCCCTGAGCGCGCATGACGCAGACGGCCAGCATGCTGTCCAACCCGCCCGACAACAAGCTCAGGCCGCGCGCCGCCAATCCGGCACGCCCCTGCCCCTTCGTCGCCATCTCGTCATGGCGCGAATCGTGGCAGGCGCATGCTTGTGTTTCGCAGTTGTTGGTCACGAAGACTCGGCAGCCGATATCGTGACCACATTATGCCCCATACTGCCGCGGCTGTGCCATTGATTTTCGGACGCAACCGCGTTCGACGTGGGTAGCAGGTACTCGTCAACGCCCGGATCGGGAGCGATTTCCAGCCTGGGCATGCGCGGTACCCGACGGATTTCGTTGAAGATCTGCTTGGCCTGGTACTCATCGAGCGGCGCAATCGTCCCGGGAAGCCGCAGCATCATGCCTCTCAGACAGACGCTTAGTCGAGTCACGCTGACCTGAATGCGATAGATATCCACATTATGCCGCGTCAGAACGCCACGTACGCTGCGCAGAATCTCCGCGCGCTGAGCGGGAGAAACTAATGGAAAGCCCATGGTCCACCTCTTGAAGGCTGTACATTAGCCGCTACAGGAGGGAAACGCAAGCAAAAGTTGAGCAAAAGTTGAGCAACATGGTAATTACGGACTCAGGAATCTCCATGTTTTTTTGACGCTTTCCCGATTTCCATGTTCGGGAAATACGCGATTTGGACGAATGAATTAGCACGCCCTTTGCCGGAATCGGAAGCTCATGACAACGCTTCTCTCTGGCGCAGCCGCTTCTTCTCGCCATGCCTGCGCTTGTCGTCAAGCATCCGCGCCTTCTGGCGGCGCGAACGGCGGCGCTTCTGACGGCGCACGCGCTCCTGCTCCTGCTGGCGCTCTGACCGCAGCCCTTCCGCCTTGGCGATCAGGCGCTCGGCCAGTTCCTGGCGGGCCAGCCAGCGGTTGACCTCGCGCGCGCGAGTCCGCTGGCACTTGACCACCTCGCCGCTGGCGGCGTGATGCAACTGAACGCAGGACGAGGTCTTGTTGATCTTCTGCCCGCCGGAACCTGCGCCACGCACGAAGCTTTCAACCAGATCCGCCTCGCCAAGACCGGCCTGCCGCATACGCGCCCGGATGCGCGCGATCGTCTCGGGTCTCATGAAAGTATCGCCCATGGCACTATTACTTTACACAATTCCGGCGCAGGTGTCATAATGGAACCAGATAAACGGGGGGAGACGACCTATGGCCAAGATTACCTTTATGGGCGCCGGCAGCACGATCTTCTCGAAAAACGTGCTGGGAGACTGCATGTGCTGCGATTCGCTGCGCGACGCGCACATTGCGCTGTACGATGTTGACGCCCGCCGGCTGCGCGAATCCAAACGCATGCTGGACACGCTCAACGTCAACGTCAACCGCGGGCGCGCGCGCATCACCGCCCACCTCGGCGTCGAGCGTCGGCGGCCGGCGCTAAAGGGAGCCGACTATGTGGTCAACGCGGTGCAGGTGGGCGGCTACGAGCCTTGTACCGTCACCGACTTCGAGATCCCCAAGCGCTACGGGCTGCGCCAGACAATCGCCGACACCTTGGGCATCGGCGGCATATTCCGCGGGTTGCGGACACTGCCGGTGCTGCTGGACTTCGCGCACGACATGGAGGCCGTCTGTCCTGACGCCTGGCTGCTGAACTACACCAATCCCATGGCGATCCTGACCGGCGGGCTGCTGCGCGGCAGCGCCATCCGCACCGTGGGGCTGTGCCACTCGGTGCAGGTGTGCGCGTGGTCGCTGCTGGCGTCGCTCGGCTTGGACAAGAAGTACCCGCCGCGCGAGGTCCGACAACTTGTGGCCGGCATCAATCACATGGCCTGGCTGCTGGAGATCGAGCACCATGGCGTTGACCTCTACCCGGAACTTAAGCGACTGGCAGCGGAAAAGCTGCGCCGCTGGCGCAAGGGCCCGGAACGGCATTACAACATGGTGCGCCTGGAAATGATGCTTCAGACCGGCTATTACGTATC
>JAQULY010000578.1:1566-3463 GCA_028718445.1 Kiritimatiellia bacterium | reverse complement strand
CGTAGGGTTATTCCATCTGGCTGTGAGGATACTTCTCCGTGCGCACATTGTCAGCGTGGCAGAAGCGCAGATCCCTACCAAGGATGTTCCCTTTGCCGCGGGGCACCGATGCGGATCTGGCGAACTGACCGGTTGCGGCTGCGTTGATCCAAACCGGACGTGATGAGGTGTTGCAGAGCGTGTGACGCAACGTCACAGCTTTCAATCCGCTGACTGGCGTGACCGTTGTCCGCACGATGAGCCTGGCACCTGCCGCGCCCTCGGCGGAGCGCTGGCCATCCGATTCGACGGCGGCCCCGTAGCGGACATCGACGACTTTCCCTTCGACCATAAGACGTGGGCCGAAATCCCTCACGCCCATGTTGGCGGCGGTATCTATAAACGTCACCCCGTCCGCGGTAAGAGCAACCTCCGCTCCGTATGATGTTTTTATTTTCAAGTTCCCTTTTGCTGCCACTGGTTATCGCCTTGCTGGCCTGGTCGAGGCTTTATCCTCGAACCCCAGAAATTGATTTAGTATTTTCTTATGCTGATCAGTCGCGTCGTGTTTGGCTGCATGGATCTGATGCTCAGCTCTCCGGCATAGTAGTCGAGTTTCGCCTCGGGGCTTTTCTCCGCCTTATTCAGGTCGCGGAGGCGAAGGAACTCCTGCCATTTCAGGGCTGGAACAAGGCCGAGCTTGGCCAGGTCCAGCTTGATGCCCACGTCTTTAGGATTCCCTCCGGCATCGTTCCGGACAACAAGCAGGACGCGGTCCGGGAGGCGCCACGAAGAGACCTTGACGGACGGGTCGGCACATGCGACAAGTTGATCCGAATTGGCGGCGCAGTACTGCGTGTCCTTGCGGGCGAAACCCAGGGCGGAGACGGCATCCACCTGCTCGCCCAGATTAACGGCCAACTGCTTTCGCATCTCGGACAGCGCGACAGTGTCGACGGCTCCAATGCCGACAAACCGCCCGCGGTGCGGGCCAAGATTCCTTATTTGCAAGATGCCGGCCTGAGCGTCGAATTCGGCGGGCTCGCCCAACTCCGCGTTTGTCTGCTTCAAGGTTTCCCTAAGTTGTTTCTCGTTGGCGACATTCACAGCTTGGCTATCGGAATAATCCTTGTATAGGTCGCGCATGACGAGCGGCTTCCCCGCAAATCCGAGTTTGGCCAGATCGAGTTTGATTTCGACATTCTTGGACGTTTTGCGGTTGTAGTTGAAGATACCCAGTAGAATACGACCCTCCGCCTCATCAGGAATACGCCATAATGAGATTAGAGGCTCTTTGTCGGCACTTGCCGCGAAAGGATTACGCCAGTACGGATGGTACTCGACACGCTCGCCGTTCATCCCCCAGTCCAGAATGGGTTGCGGCATTTCGCGGAGATGATTGATGGGCAGGTAGTATTGATTCAACCAGGAATCATGCATAAATACGTATTCGGCTTGTACAAGCCAGGCCTTCAATATCTTGTGCATGTCCGCGGACGCGAAATAGGCCATCCAGCAGATGCCGACGCCCCAGTTGTGCGGACACGACATGGAACGCATCCGCTCGATGGGATAGTAGTCGACCCAGTCCAGATCCGAGGCGTCGAGATTCCAGTCGCGTTCGCCGTCGAGGATGGAGTCGATCCACGGCAGGCTCGGGAAGATGTAGGCGTTCGAGGAGTGGCTGCCGACGGAGCCAGGATTCAAACCGTTCTTGTTCTGGACGGCCCAGAGTCGCTTGAAGAATTCGCGGCAGTTCAGGCTGTTGTAACCGGGCTGGATGCGGCCGTCCGGAAGGCGATACGCCAAGCCGCAGAGCGGGCTGGCGAACTGAATGGGGAAGGACAGATCCCAATAAGTCGAGACCACCCCGCCCTCGCGGAAGGCGCGGGCGAGCAGCCACATGGCGTAGTCAATG
>JAQULY010000578.1:0-1556 GCA_028718445.1 Kiritimatiellia bacterium | reverse complement strand
GCTGTCGGCGTACCATTCGTCACCAAAGTAGTTGAACACTTCATTTTCGATCGACTTGTGTCCGTACCCGATAAGCTGAAACGACATGTGGTTGAAGGCGATGCCGGTCCGCGCGGCGTCGAGATCGAAGGGGAGGCAACGACGCACGCGGGCGTCCGCCGCCTCGTAGTGCATCAAGCCATTCGTCTTCTGCTCGGCCCAGAGAGCGCTCCATTGCGCCGGGTCTTCGGACTCAGGGTTGATCCAATTGCAGTTGCCGTTGGCTGGGTCGCAGTATTTCTTACCAGTTTTTGGGTTGACGCGGACCCAACGAAACGGCTCAAAGAATGTGGAGTCAATCGTCTCCGCGAACATGCGCCAGCCCTTGGGCAACGGCTTGAAGGGCGAGGCCATCCAGGTGAAGGAAATCTGGCGCGCACCGTCGAGGTCGAAGGGCTTGCCAATGATGTTGTTGCGCAGCGTCACGGCTCCATCGGCACGGATAACTTCGTGAGCGGGGACATCGTCGTCCGGGAACCAGCCCTGGTCGCTGTCGGCCCACCACAACAGGCCGCGCCGGTCGCCGCCAACCCAGACGCAGGGATAGAACGAGCCGACCTTCATGCCGCTGCCCTTGCGTCCGATGTCAAGCGTGCTCCAGAGCCGCCCTTGTTTTTCCGCCGGCAGAACCATGGTGCTTTTCGCCGCAAAGTTCGCACCGGGCCCGACGCTCACCAGACACTCGGCAGTGTCATCCGTCAGCGGATACTCGATACGCAGCGCATCAATCCTGACCTTGCCGCCATTCTTCGGCTGGTAGGTCAAGTCGACCGAAACCATGCCGTCCTGCTCCATCCATCCCTCGGCCTCGAACGCCAGTCCCCCGCCCTCGGCCTTTCCGGAAAAGCGTACACGCCAGTCCTTGGCGTCGGCAATCACCGGAGCGCCAAGTGCGACAACTTTCTCCTTGCCGTTGACGGTCACCACCATCCGCGCCGGGGCGGCGAGCACCGCGCCGTTCTGCGAAGTCACCGAGTCGGGCAGCCCCAGCGCGTTCAACACGTACTCGCGCCCCCAACAGGAGAAAGAGGCTCCTTTTGACTTCTGATTTCTGATTTCTGATTTCTGGCTTCTGATCGCGGTGAACGGAGAAACCACCCGCTCCGGCTCGCCGACCTGGTTGTTCCACCACTCGGGGAACGCCTTGGCCTCGTCCTTCTTTTCGAAGGAGCCTTTTCTCGGACCGAAGGTCTTGCCATCCTTCAATACTATTTCGCCCGTCACCTCGTAGTTGCCCGAGGGAAGGTCCTTCAGAGTCAGAACCTCGTCGAAATACCATTCGGCCAGACGCGTGATCTCACCCTCGGCGATGGTTTTGCCGTCATTCTTGCGGATCACGGAATATCTGAGGGACTTTGCCGCCAGCGGGTCAGGCAGGTAATAGGTGTCGGCATGGAGATGTACGAGACCCCGGAGTGGATTGGACTTGACCGAGAAGTCGAACTCGTTTGGATTGCGTTCTTTGACGGGGGCCAACCGTTCGAGATAGGAGCCGCCCTTGAACGGTACGATGTACG
>JAQULY010000577.1 GCA_028718445.1 Kiritimatiellia bacterium | reverse complement strand
CGGTCAACTCGCGCTTAGTATAATTACTGCTCATGTCGAACTACTCCGATCCGCATTGCGAAGGCATCTCGTATGCTCCGAACGCGGCTTGAAAGCTCACGGAATTCCTATAAGCAAGAGACGTTCCATTTGCCGGGTCCCCCTCCGGCACACGGGAACAATGCCGCGCGCATTCCATTAATAGCCGGGATCGAGGCTCGTTTTTTTAATCCTGCAAATATTCTCACTGATGCGAACGCCTTTATGCAAATATGCTATTCGCAGCACTGGCTGATGACGGACTGAAAGCCCAAACACACCGCAAAACGCGAATGGCACGAAAGCAGCTTCCTACAGTGAGGCTATGAGAAGCTGGTTCCGACGTTCATCGCAAACCGCCACCGTGGCGATTCCTCTGCCGAGTGAAGAGGAGGAGAGCGCGGCGCCTGCCAAGGAGCAAGAAGAGCCCAAGCCGGCGGCGGAGAAGGCGCCGCCGGCGGTGGCAGTCTCTGCGAGCGCTGGGCAGGCAGTTGCTTCGAGTGCCGCCGAACAGCCGGTCGCCGCAAAGGCCTCGGCCGAGGAATCGCGCCTGCGCACCGTCACCAAACCCGCGGCTCCCAGTTACCGTGCCGATCACAAGTCGCTCTACAAGGAGTTTCTGCGAGGCCTCTACGATGCCGTGCTGGTTACGGACCCCAAGGGGCACGTGATTGACAGCAATCCGCGCGTCACCGAGCTCTTCCTTTATAGTCCGGCGGATCTCTGGGACACGCCGGTCGAGGAGCTGGTGCGCGGCGTCAGCATGCAGGTGCTGGAACGTATCCGGCAGAACGTGGTCCAGAACCGTCACGTGTTGCTCGACGCCAACTGTCGCCGTCGGGATGGCTCCTTCTTCCCGGCCGAGGTGGCCATCAGCAAGCTCAACCTGATCAACGAGGGCGACTACGTTTTCTGCGTCCGCAATGTCGAACGGCGCCGGCAGGCGCTGCAGCGGCTGAGGAGCCAGCACAATGCGGTCATGAACGCGTCCAACGCTTTCGCCGTCATGGATTTGCAGGGCAATATGGTGTTTGTCAACCCCGCCATGTGCGAAACATGGTCGGCCACCAGGGCGTCCGAACTGACCAACCGCAACATCCGCACGATCTGGCAGGCGCCCGCCGGCATCGAGAAGGCGCTGGGCTTGGCAATCAGCGGAGACCGCTGGATCGGCCCGTTGCCGGCACAGGGGCTTCAAGGCCGCCGCTTCATGGTCGAGGCCATGCTGGCGCCGGACCGCGATGCCCGCAACGAGATCGTCGGCATCGTCAGCAGTTTCATCGAGGTCGCCGGCGTGGAATAGCGGTTCCCGCCGGATCACAGCAGCAGCATGCAGTCGCCGTAGCTGTAGAACCGGTAGCCGGCGGCCATCGCTTCGCGATAGGCGCTCAAGACTCGTTCCCTGCCGGCAAACGCCGCCACCATCATCAGCAGCGTCGAGCGCGGCAGGTGGAAATTCGTCAACATGCGGTCAGTCAGGCGGAAATCGTAAGGCGGCCTGATAAACAACCGGCTACGCCCCGCGCAGGCCGCGGCGTGGCCGTCATGCTCCGCGGCCATGGTTTCGAGCGTGCGCACGCTTGTGCTGCCCACTGCCAGGATGCGTCCGCCATGCTGACGGCAGGCGGCAATGGCCGCGGCGGCTGCCGGCATCACCGTGTAACGCTCGGCATGCATGCGGTGCTCGTCGGGATTCTCGGCCTTGACCGGCTGAAAGGTGCCGGGGCCAACGTGCAGCGTGACGGTCGCCAGCGCAACGCCTTTTGCTGCGAGCCGCGACAAGAACTCGGTGGTGAAATGCAGACCCGCCGTGGGCGCGGCCACGGCGCCGGTGTGACGGGCATAAACCGTCTGATAACGTGACTGATCCTCGGCGGCAACCGCCGGTTGGCGGCCATCGCGCGAAATGTAGGGCGGCAACGGCGTGCGCCCGAAACGCGCTAGCAGTTCCATCGGCGGTTGCTCGCCCGTGAGGGCCACCACTACGCCCCCATCCGCCGCCGGGCGCAGAATCTCGGCCTTGAGGGCGCCACCGCCGAATGTGGCGTGCAAGCCCGGCCGGGCCTTGCGGCCGCTGCCGCAGAGAGCCTCCCAGACAGAGTGATACCGCGCGGCCACGGGAGTTGCCGCCATCGCTTCCTCCACCGGTTCGAGCAACAACAGCTCAACCTGTCCGCCGGTATCGCACCAGTGCCCCTCGATCCGCGCCGGGAACACTCGCGTGTCGTTGAGCACTACCAGATCGCCCGGTCTCAGGTATTCAGGCAGGTCCGTAAAGGCGCGGTGCAAGCAACGTTCCGACGCCCGGTCCAGCACCAGCATGCGCGCCGCGGTGCGTTCGGCCGGCGGGTGCTGGGCGATCAGGTGCGAAGGCAGTTCGTAGTCGAAGTCGGACGTCAGCATGCCGTTGTGCCGTCACTTCATCCTGATCGTGGCCGCGCGGGCGTGCGCATCGAGTCCCTCAATGGAGCCGAAGGCTTCGATTACGGGCAGCGCCTCGCCGAGGTCCTCGCGCGTGTACTCAACCACGCTGGTGCGCCTGCGAAAGTCTTCCACCGTCAGGCCGGAAAACATGCGCGCCGCGCCGCCGGTCGGAAGCACGTGGCTTGGGCCGGCCGCAAAATCGCCGGCCGATTCCGGCGTCCAGTGGCCGATGAAAATAGCGCCGGCCGCGGTCAGCCGCGGCAACAGACGCCGCGGACGCGCCACCATCAGTTCGAGATGCTCGGGTGCGAAGCGATTGCAGAGCGCAATGCCCTGCTCGATGCTGGGAACCGCCACCAGCAGCAGACCGGTCGGCAGAGCGGGCTCGATGCGCGCCGCGCGCGAAAGCTGCGGCACCTGGAAAGTCAGTTCGTCACAGACGGCCTGCGCCAACTCCGCGCTGTCCGTGACCAGCATGGCGCGTTCGTGACCGGTGCCGTGCTCGATCTGCGACAGCAGGTCGGCCGCCACCCAGGCGGGCTTGGCGCTCTTGTCGGCAAGCACGGCGATCTCGCTGGGACCGGCCACCAGATCGAGAGCCACTTGACCGTAGACCTGCCGCTTGGCCGCCGTGACGTAGGCGCCGCCCGGCCCCACGATCTTCTGAACCGGACGCGTCGTCTGCGTGCCATAGGCCATCAGTCCCACCGCCTGTATGCCGCCTACGCGGTAGACCTCGGTGGCTCCGGCCAGGCGCAGGGCATAGAGCAGGACCGGATCCACGCGCTTGCTCTTGTCGCACGGCGTGCAGGCGACGATCTCGCGCACACCCGCGACTTTGGCGAGTGTCACGGTCATCACGGCGGTCGAGGCCAGCGGCGCCATCCCTCCCGGAATGTAAACGCCCACGCGGTCGAGCGGCAGGAAGCGCTCACCGAGCGTGCCGCCGTGCCGCGTGCGCATCACCCAATCCTTGCGCAGCCCGGCCAGGGCGAACGCCCGCACGCGCCGGTGCGCCTCCTGCACGGCCCGGCGCA
>JAQULY010000576.1 GCA_028718445.1 Kiritimatiellia bacterium | reverse complement strand
CCTGCTGCGGATGAAGAATGGCGGGCAGATCTGCCGCTGTAATCATTCCTTCTATGGATATACCCACCGGTTCTGGAAGCAGAGCGACAACCCGAACTTGGCGAAGTTGTTCGAGGGCAAGCGCCCTGAGTTCTTCGCCCAGGGTTACGAGGGCGACGAGCCGCCACAACTGTGCTACTCGGGTACAGGCACGATCCGGCAGGTAGCGAAGGACGCGGTCGAATACCTCCAAGGCAGGAAGACAGGCGGCGAACTGGGGATCAACTGGAACCCCCAACTGCCCAATCCCTTCCCGTTGGAGCCGATGGACAACGGCTCCTTCTGCAATTGCCCGGAGTGCCAGCGCCTCATCGCGCTGGGCAAGGACTACGGTCCCAGCAATGTGTTCTCCGTGGCCCGATACAGCGACTATTTCTTCAATTTCGTGAACGAGGTTGCCCGGGAGACCCGGAAGACGCTCCCCGATGCTCAACTCGTCACCTTGGCGTACATGACTCACGCATGGCCCCCAAGATTCACCCAGCTCGACTCCGCGGTGGCGGTGCAGTTCTGTTTCGCCGCCAACCGGATGCCGTACTGCCGCGCGGAGTACGAAAATGAGATCAACGCCCTTAAATCCTGGGCGACGCGGAAGAACCCGCTATACCTCTGGTTGTACGATTGCTTCCCCTCCGTGATCGCCAGCGAGGCCAAGTTCCATTGTTTTCCCGGCTTCTTTGCCCACACCACGAGTAAGCAATTCAAGCTCTTTCACCGACTGGGCGTCCGGGGAATGTTCTACTGCTGGATGTTCGGGCCGGAGACGGACGCGTATGCCACCCTACGGATGATGGACGACCCGACCCTCGACATGGATGACCTTCTGGACGATTACTTTACGCAACTCTACGGGCCGGCCGGGAAGCCGTTGAAGCGATTGTATCTGGGCATCGAGCAAACCTACAGCGACCCGGCGAATTACCGGTCCATCAAGAAACCCGGCCACCAGACGGGTCAAATCGCGTGGGGATTGCTGGGAACTCCGGAACGCATGGCGCACTTCGGGAAGTTGATGGAGGAGGCAAAGCGGTTGGCGGTCACCCCTCAGCAAAAGCGCAACGTTGAGCTCTTTGACCTCGGAGTCTGGAAGTACATGACGGAGGGGCAAGCGAAGTACCAGGAGCGAGCGAACGCGCCGGTTCCGTCTCTCACGGTACCCGCCGTGCCGGACGCGCTGGGAGATCCGGCCATGGTCAAGTGGGAGCAGGCGGCAGCCTTGGCTGGCGGATGGTTTGTGCGCGGGAGCAAGCAGCCGGCCGAACGGCAATTCACAGGGCGAATGGCGCATGACGGCAAGTGCCTCTACGTGGAGCTGGTCGACCCTTGCGCCACGAAAGACCTGCATGTTTCGCCGTGGGTATACCCCTATGACGATTGGGAGATCTTCGCGACCACCCAACTGGGCACGTCTTATCGCCAGATCGTAGCTGGCCCGGACGGCAGAACCGTCTTGCTTCAGGACAGAGCCCACGTTTCGCCGCAGCCGGCGGGGGTCCGCGCGCTGTCCGACAAAACGTCGCCGGACCGGTGGGTGACGCGACTGGCGATCCCGCTGCAGGAACTGGTACCGGCCGGCGCAGAGTCGGGTGACAAGATCTACCTCAATATCATGCGCTGCTCCTCGGCGGCGCTCAAGGGGAGCATCGATACTTGGGTTTCCTACACCACGGTTCATGAGGTGGATCATCTTGCGGAAGTGACACTGCAGTGAAGGGCCAAACCATACGCTGCATGTTATGAGAAAGCCTATGAGCCAGGAAACAGGGATTACCTTTTACGTGGCACCAGACGGCGACGATCACTGGTCCGGCAAGTGCGCCAGGCCTAACGCCGATCGCACCGATGGTCCCTTCGCCACACCAGCCCGCGCCCGCGACGCCGTCCGCGTTCTGACGGAGCGCAGTGTCCCTGTAACCGTCCTGCTGCGGGGCGGCACCTACTTCCTGGACAAGCCGCTACGCTTCACACCCGTGGACTCCGGCACGGCAACGGCGCCCGTCACCTACGCCGCCTATCCTGGAGAGACGCCGATCCTAAGCGCCGGCCAGCGCCTCGGCGGCTGGGAGGAGACCGAGTTGCCCTGTCAACCAGTGGACAATTGGGGAAAGGGCGGAGTCACCAACCGACGGGCGTGGGTCACTGAAGCCCCGCAGGGATTCTTCCGCCAGTTGTGGGTGAACGGTTCCCGCCGTTCGCGGACACGCGTGCCTCACCGGGGCATGTACCATGTCACAGGTCTACCGGAAGGCTGGCCGTCTACAGGGTCCAACATGGGGGCCTTTGCCAAGTTCCATGTGAATCCGGATGTCCTTGGAGAATGGCGTAACCTGGGAGACGTGGAGATGGTCCTGTTGGTGTCCTGGATCGAGTGCCGGATGCCCCTGGTGACGGCAGATCGAAAAGCCGGACTGGTGGAGACTGCCGCGGCGACGCCGTTTCTGCCCATCTTGAATTGGGAGGCGCGTGAGTTCTCGCCCTTCTACCTGGAGAACATCTTCGAAGCGCTGACAGAACCGGGGGAATGGTACCTCGACCGCGAGACCGGCAAACTCTACTACCTCCCCCTGCCGGAGGAGACGCCGGAGACGGCCGAGGTCATCGCGCCGCGCCTTCCTCATGTGATCGTGATCGCCGGGGATCCAGACGCCGGGACGCTGGTGGAGCACCTGCATTTCCGAGGCCTGACGCTGGCGCACAATGAGTGGCAGAAACCCGCCGACCAGGAGTGGTGGAGAGGCGACTGGGACTTTGGCCCCTTGTGTGCGGATGCCCAGGCCGCGGTCAGCGTCCCCGGCGCTTTCGAGGCGGCGGGAATGCGTCACGGCAGCATCTCTCACTGCACCGTGGCGCACGGCGGCAGCTACGCCATCCAGTTGGGTCGCGGTTGCCGGGACAATCTGGTCAACGGTTGCGACCTGTTCGACCTGGGAGCCGGTGGAGTGAAGCTAGGCACGATCTCCGTGGAGGACGCGAAGATAAGTGGCCACAACGAGATCAGCGACTGTCGCGTCCACAACAGCGGTTTGATCTTCCATAGCGCCGTGGGACTATGGGTTGGGCAGAGTGGCGACAATCTTCTCGCGCACAACGAGATCAACCATCTCTACTATACAGGGATCTCGCTTGGGTGGCGTTGGGATCTTGGCCCCTCCGCCTCCCACAACAATGTGGTGGAATACAACCACATCCACGATATCGGCCAGGGCTGGCTCTCGGACATGGGGGGCATCTATACCCTGGGAGACTCGTCGGGGACCGTGCTGCGTTATAACCTGATCCACCACGTCGAACATGCTGGCTACGGGGGTTTTGGGATTTACCATGACGGCTGGTCCAGTAATATTCTCGAAGAGTGCAACCTGATCTACCGCTGCACTGCCCCGTGCCTCAATTTCCAGCGCGGGCATGGCAATGTCGCCCGCAATAACATCCTGGCCATGACCGGGGAG
>JAQULY010000575.1 GCA_028718445.1 Kiritimatiellia bacterium | reverse complement strand
TGGGGATGCGGGGTGACGACCGGCTTCCCGGACGAGCTCATATCGATACCTTTACACGCCGATTTATTCACAAGCTCACTTTGACAAGGACCACGACCATGGCAAAAGCTAAATCCACTACTGCCCGGCATGTAACGCCGGAATGCGTTGCGGAAAAGAATTCGCCCGTCAGCGCGGAGGAACGCTATCGAATGATCGCGGAGGCCGCCTATTTTCTAGCGGAAAAGCGGGGCTTTCTGGGCGGCGACGTGACAGAGGACTGGCGACAGGCCGAGACCGAGATTGACCAGATGCTCAAAAAGCAAGGACATCTTCCCTCCATGACGCCAGAGGAAATCGAGCAACGAGTGCAAGGCGCCCTTGCCGCTGATCCGGCAACGATCGCCGCCCAGGTGCGCGCGGTCACACTTGATGCGCTCACGCGCGGGAGTCTCGACGCCGATGCGCTCAAACGCGTGACGGCAGCCGTAGTCAAAGGCGCCAGCGAAGGCGCTGCTCCGCTCGGGGAGCACGGCAAACAAGCGCTGAAGAATGCGATGCGTGGCCTGGACGACGCGCTGGCCGGGGCAGCCGAGGCTGCTCAGCTCGCTATTCACGAAGCAGCGGGGCGCACCAACGAGTTCTCCCGGCAAGGGCTGAAGCAGGCGGCGGACGATCTCGCCACGCTCCAGACGCTGTTCATCGAAACACTGCAGGACGCCGCGCGCAATACCCAGGGCGTCGTCCAGGCCACCCTCGCCGAGCTTGCCGAACATGCCCGCACCAGCGGCTCGGCCGTCGGACAACGTACCCGAATCGCGCTCGACCAATTGGCCCAGGCCATTACGGTAAGCGCTCGCGATCAGGCCAAAAAGGGGACGGAAGTCCTGCGCCATGAAGCCGCGCTGCTAGCCGGTTTGGCCGCCGGCCTGCTCCAGGGCATCGTTGCCCGCCTGGAATCGAAAGATACTGACAAGGATGTTTGATGCTGTGGCAAGCGATCAGCGCCGTCCGCGACCTGGGACGCCTGCATGACATCGCCTCCGTCCTGATCCGTTATGGCTTCGGTGATCTGGTGCGGCGGATCGGCATGGCCGGCGCCTTGGAACGTGCCGGCCGCGCCCTGCACCGTTAGAGGGCGGGGCAAGCAGCGCCCCTACAACTGATCCCCGCCAAAACCAACCCCAGCAGGCGTTCCAGGGCGGCCCGGTCCACCCGGGGCGGCTGGTTGCAGAGCTGTTCCTCCATCACCGTGTTCATGCAGGAGATGATCGTCCAGGTAAGGTCATCCACCGGGACCGGTCGGAACTCGCCGGTGCTGATCCCTTCCTCCACCAGCCCTGAAACCACCCGGAGCATCAGGTCGTAGAACTGTTGATGCCGGAAATCGGGCGTCTCTTGGGGCGGGCCTAAGTAGATGGCGTAGATCAACCGTACCACCGCAATATGTTCGACGAAAAGGTCGAACACACCGGTGGCGAAACGCAGCAGCCGCTGCCGGGCCGTACCCTGGGGAACCACCAGTTGCTCAACCGCCGCCTGGAAGGTGGCCATGGTGGAGTGCATCAACTCCAGGTAGATCCCTTTCTTGCTGGCAAAGTAGTAGTAGAGGGTCGGCTTGGAAACTCCGGCAGCGGCGACGATCTCTCGCACCGAGGTGGCGGCGTAGCCCTTGGTGTTGAAAAGGATCAGGGCCTCGTGCAGCAAGCGCTCCCGCACCGCCGTGTCATCGCTCGTCTCTTCCTTGCCCGATTGTCCTGACATCATTGCTCTCCATAATTGATCTACCTACCGGTCGGTAAGATGATATTTGGCGCGGTTTTCGTCAAGATTATTTTGAAGGAGGGGACACGCGTCATTGCGAGGAGCAAAGCGACGAAGCAATCTCATCGCATGGGCAATCAACCGGGTGCCTACCCGGAACAACTCATGGGTGCGATAGTGTTTGACAAGGCAGAGGGCTTATTGTACTTTCGCCGGAATGAATGTTCATTCTGCAAATATTGGCGATTTGGTTCCGGCGCCAGGTAAACGCGAGGAAATCCTCCGCGCCGCCCTGGAGGTCATTGCCGCCCAGGGTTTCCACGGCGCCCCCATTGCCGCCATCGCCGAACAGGCCGGGGTGGGTGCGGGGACAATCTACCGTTACTTCGAGAACAAGGACGTGCTGATCCGGGAGTTGTTCCAGGAAATCCGCCAGCGGATCTGCGCCGGACTGCGGGACAGCTATCCGGCCGAGGCGCCTCTGCCGGTGCGCTTCGCCCACCTGGGGGCGGCCCTGTTGCGCCACCTCACCAACAATCCCCAGGATTTTCAATACCTCGAACAGTTTCACAATTCTCCGTACGGCGTCGAGTTTCGCCGTGACCGCATCCTGGGCAAAGGGGAAGACAATGATCTCTGCCGGGGATTCATGGAGGAGGGGCTGGCCCAACATCTGGTCAAGGAACTGCCCTTGGCGGTGCTCTTCGCCTTGGCCTACGGCCCGATCATCGCCGTGGCCCGCGACCATAACCTTGGTTTTATTGAGTTGGATGAGGGGTTGATTCAGGCGACGATGCAAGCCTGCTGGGATGGAATCAGGAGATGATTGAATCGTGTAGGTTGGATTAGCGGATTTTATCCGCGTAATCCGACAGCGCCTTATGGAGCAAACTGAACGTCTGGTTACGCTGCGCTAACTCGACCTACGAGACTCGGTAATATGTGGGAGCGACCGCCTGGTCGCGAATCGGTGGGCTGGGGCTGGCGATAAGCTGTAGATGGGCAAAGCGTAGCGTGCCCATCGTTACCGGTCGAATCAAGAGCGATGGGTACGCTACGCTTTGCCCATCCTTGATATTTGCGGTCAGATGACCGCTCCCACCGGTGCCAACCGGGCAGTTTAATAATAAAATATCGATTACACAAAATTCATCCCCCTGACCAATCGGGGAAAGTTTAACCAATTGAGGAATGGATATGCAAAGCAAAGCGAAGATCGTCTGCCTCCCGCTGGCGGGGCTGTTGCTGGGAACCATGCTGGTGGCCGGCTGTAATCGAAAGCCCGCCGGGGGGCCGCCGCCCATGGGGCCGCCCGAGGTTGGCGTAATCAGCGTCACCACCCAGCCGGTCACCTTGACCATGGAACTGCCCGGGCGCACCGCCCCCCATATGATCGCCGAGGTGCGGCCACAGGTGGGCGGCCTTATCCGGGAGCGGCTGTTCACTGAAGGGTCGGACGTCAAGGCCGGGCAGGTACTGTACCAGATCGACCCCGCCTCCTATCAGGCAACCCTAGCCAGCGCCGAGGCCAATCTGGCTCGGGCGAAGTCCGACGAGACTGCGGCCCAGGCCGCCCTGGTCCGGGCCGAGGCCAATGCCGCGCCGCTGCGGTTGAAGGCCCAGCGCTACAAGGAACTGGTGGCGATCAACGCCGTCAGTACCCAGGATTACGACGATGTCGTCGCCGCCCTGCAGCAGGCCGAGGCGTCAATCCAGAGCGCCCAGGCCGCCATCCAAGGCGCGGCG